>JANNVM010000552.1:0-16151 GCA_031414455.1 Verrucomicrobiota bacterium | reverse complement strand
GTCGGATGCGTTCGAGATTTCAGAACTGCTGCCGCTGCACGCGAAGATCGCGGACAAATTTTCGCTCGTGCGCTCGTGCCATCACGACGGCGCTGCGGTGCATGATGCCGGCTGGCAGATGATGCAGACGGGCCGGCGCTTTACCGGCGGGATTTTCACACCGCACGCGGGGGCGGTGGCGAGTTATCTGCTTGGACGGCGGACGGATTTGCCGCCGTTCGTCGTGCTGCCGCAACTCATGGGCCGCGGCGGCGGCAATATGCCTAACGGCCAGGCCGGCGGATTTCTCGGCAAGGCGCACGATCCCTTCGCGCTCATGGCCGACCCTTCGCAGAAGGATTTTAAAGTGCCCGACCTGCTGCCGCCGGACCAAATCGGCGCGTCGCGTCTTGAGCGGCGGCGCAAGATGCGGGATATCGTGGAGAGCGCGGTGAAGGAATTCGAGGCCAGCGAGGACGCACGCCTGATGGACGAGAATTTCCAGACGGCCTTCCGCATGATGACGAGCGAGCAGGCGCGCTCCGCGTTTGATTTGAGCAAGGAACCGCAGGCCGTGCGCGACCGCTATGGCATGAACCGCTTCGGTCAGTGCTGCCTGCTCGCGCGGCGGCTCGTGGAGAACGGCGTGCGTTTTGTCACGATCAATACGTTCCTCACCGTCTTTGACGAAATCACCTGGGACATCCACGGCTCGAAACCGTTCACGAGCATCGAAGGCATGAAGGACATCGTGTGCCCGATGTATGATCAGGCCTACAGCGCGCTCATCGAAGACCTCGATCAGCGCGGTCTGCTCGGCGACACGCTGGTGGCGAATCTCGCAGAATTTGGCCGCACGCCAAAAGTGAACCCCGCCGGCGGCCGCGATCACTGGCCGAACTGTTTTACCGCCTGCTTCGCCGGCGGTGGCGTGAAGGGCGGACGCGTTGTGGGCGCTAGTGATCCGATCGGCGGATTCCCGGCCGAGCGTCCCGTCGCCCCCGGCGATATTGTGGCCACCATTTTCCACAGCCTTGGTCTTGACCACACCGGCCATCTGCCCGGCCCGGGCGGCAGGCCATTCTCCCTGACGGACCTCGGCACGGAGCCGATTCGGGAGTTGTTTGTGTGAATAGGCTTTGCGCTGTAGTTGTTGCCGTCAGTCGTTAAGATTCGAAGCCAAAGAAAGGGCGCGCCGGGGCAAGCGTTCTGGAGGGAATGCCGTTCTCCAGTCCCTTTCCCGGTGGAGAATGCCCCGATTTCTCCCCTCATGAATACCGCCCTCTCCCTTGTCACTGCCTCGCTTACGGTCTGTTTGTTGATGAGGCCGGCCGCCGGTGCGGATTACGAAAAGGATATTCGCCCGGTGCTGGCGGAATTCTGCCTCAAGTGTCACTCGACCGAAAAGCACAAAGGCGACCTCGACATGGAGCGGTTTACGTCGTTCGCGGACGTGAAGCGCGAGCCCGGGATCTGGCAGAAGGCGCTGGAGCAGATGCATGACAACGAAATGCCGCCGAAGGACAAGCCGCAGCTTTCCGGGGAGCAAAAGCAGCAAATCACGGCGTGGATCAAGGGCACGCTGGAAACGATAGGGCGGGAGAATGCGGGCGACCCTGGGCCGGTGGTGCTGCGGCGGCTGTCGAATGCGGAATACACCTGCACCCTGCGTGACTTGACAGGTGTGGAATCGCTGGATCCAGCGCACGAGTTTCCGGTGGATGGTGCTGCCGGCGAGGGATTCACCAATGCCGGCGCGGCGCTTGTGATGTCACCGGCGCTGCTGACGAAATACATGGATGCGGCCAAGGAGGTTGCCAGCCACGCCGTATTGCTCCCGGACGGCATCGCCTTCTCAGAGAAAACGACGACGCGCGACTGGACCGAGGAGAAACTGGCGGCGATCCGCTCTTTTTATGCGCGCTTCAGTGAGACGGGCGGTGCGCAGCCGGTGAATTTGCAGGGGATTCAATTCGACACCAATGCCGGCGGGCGTTTACCGCTGGAGAAGTATTTGGCCGCGACACTGGAAATCCGCGACGGAAAATCCCTGGCGGCGGTCGTGACGGAGCGCGGATTGAATGCGAAATATCTCACCGCGCTGTGGTCGGCCCTGACAGATAAGAAGCCGTCGCTGCTGCTCGACTCCATTCGGGCGCAGTGGCAGACTGTCAAACCCGCGGACACGCCGGCGCTCGCGGCGGCGATCGGTCAGTGGCAGAAGTCGCTGTGGCGGTTCACGACAGTGGGCCACATCGGCAAACGCGACGGCCCGAAAGCCTGGCAGGTCCCGGTGACGCCGCTGGCCCCGCGTCAGGAAGTGCGCATGAAACTCCCCGCACCGCAGGACGGAAAAGATGTCACCTTTTACCTCAGCACGTCGGATGCTGGCGATGGGCCTGACAATGATTTCGCAGTATGGGAAAACGCGCGGCTCGTCACGCCCGGCCGGCCCGATCTGATGCTGCGCGACGTGCGCGGTGCGGTAGCCTCACTGATGGCGCACCGGACGAAAGTTTTCGCCAGCGCAGCGCAGTGTCTCGCGGCCGCGGCAGAAGCCACGGGCTCTCCTGACAAAGCGGTGGTGGCACTGCTGGCGCAAAAGCACGGCGTGGACTCCGCGGTCCTCGAACCCTGGCTGGCCTATCTCGGCATCGGGGGCGGCGAGGTTCGCATTGATTCCCATCTCAAGCAGAAGCTGGAGCGCGCGGAGAGTTATGATTTCATCAAAGGCTGGGCCGGAGCGGATGCGCTGAGTGTGTCCGCGAATTCCAGCGATCAGCATGTGCGAGTCCCCGGTAATGTGAAGCCCCACGGCGTCGTCGTGCATCCGTCGCCAAAGTTGCGCGTGGCCATCGGCTGGCAAAGTCCGGTGTCAGGCGCGGTCAGGATCACCGGTCAGGTGCAGCACGCCCATCCCGAGTGCGGCAACGGTGTGACGTGGCACCTTGAACTCCGCCGCGGCAACACGCGGCAGCGACTGGCGGCCGGCGTGGCGCAGGGCGGGAATCCCGTTCCGGTGGGGCCGCTGGACAATGTCGCCGTGCAGACCGGCGATCTCATTTCGATGATCGTCGGACCGCGCGACGGTAATCATTCGTGCGATCTGACCGCAGTGGACTTTAACATCGTGGGCGCCGGCAAAGAATGGGATCTGGCGCGCGAAGTTTCACCCAACATACTCGCAGGAAATCCGAACGAAGCCTGGCACTTCTACAGCGAGCCTGACAACGGTGCCGGACCGGAGTCCATCATTCCCGCCGGTTCTTTGCTGACAAAGTGGCGTGCGGCGGCGTCAGAGGAAAAATCACGCATCGCGCAGGAAGTGCAGACCCTTCTGCAGAGCGGCGGTGCAGGACTGGCGAAGGACGCGCCGGACACCGTGCTTTACCGGCAACTGGCGTCGCTGAGCGGGCCGCTCATGCGCACGGGAACTGCCCCGTCCGTGGCGGCAGCGGACGGCGTATTCGGCTTGGATCCCGCGGTGTTTAACGGAACCAATCTGCCGGTGAAGGCACCGTCAGTGATCGAAGTGAAACTGCCGGCCGAACTGACAGAGGGTTGCGAGCTGGTGACGACAGCGACGCTCCAGAAAGACAAAGGCACTGATGGCAGCGTGCAAATGCAGGTGCTCACGACAAAGCCGGCGAACGTCCCCGGTCTGACCGCGGGTAATGCCGCAGCGCAGGGCGGCAAAGGCACGTGGAGTGACGGCGAGTTGCCGTTGAACTATGATTCGCCGATCATCGCCGGCGACGGCGGTGCGGCGCGGCGGAGGGTGGAGGCGGCCATGGAGGAGTTTCGCCAGTTGTTTCCCGTCGCGCTTTGTTACACGAAAATCGTGCCGGTGGATGAAGTGGTGACTCTCACGCTCTATTACCGCGAGGACGATCACCTGCGGCGGCTGATGCTGGATGATGCGCAGGCGGCGGAACTGGACCGCCTGTGGAATGAGATGCATTTTATCGGTCAGGATGCGCTGACGCTGGTGGACGCCTACGAACAGCTCTGGCAGTTCGCCACGCAGGATGCCGATCCGAGCGCGTTCACGCCGATGGGCGAACCCATCAAGCAGCGTGCGGCGGAGTTCCGGAAACTGCTCGTGGATACGGAGCCGAAGCATGTGCAGGCCGTGCTCGACTTTGTGCCGCGCGCCTGGCGTCGTCCGCTGACGGACGTGGAACTTGCGGAATTCCGGGCGCTCTACCATAAACTCCGCACCCAGGAACTGCCGCACGATGCGGCGATCCGCATGCTGCTGGCGCGCGCACTGATGGCCCCGGCGTTCCTCTATCGCGGCGAGAAATCCGCTCCTGGCGGGGACGCGCAGCCGGTGAACGATACGGAACTCGCCACGCGCCTCAGCTATTTTCTTTGGTCGTCGGCGCCGGATGACGAACTCCGTGCGGTCGCCGCCGCCGGGAAACTCCGCGATCCCGCCATGCTGGCCGCGCAGGCGAAACGCATGATACAGCACCCGAACGTGCGCCGCCTTGCCACGGAGTTTGGCTGTCAGTGGCTGCACGTGCGCGACCTGGAAACACTGGACGAAAAGAGTGAGCGCCACTTTCCCACGTTCCTCGCGGTGCGTGGTGCGATGCAGGAGGAATGCGTCCGTTTCTTCACGGATCTTTTCCAGAAGGATGCCTCTGTGCTCTCGCTGCTGGACGCCGACTATACTTACGTAAATGCCGTGCTCGCCCAGCACTACGGCATGGCCGTGAGGGGCGATGACTGGCAGCGCGTGGATGGCATGAAGGCGCAAGGAAGGGGAGGCGTGCTCGGATTTGCGGCCACCCTGGCCAAACAAAGCGGGGCCTCACGCACCAGTCCGATCCTGCGCGGCAACTGGCTCTTCGAAGTCCTGCTCGGCGAGCGCCTGCCGCGTCCGCCAAAGGGAGTGCCGGTCCTGCCGGAGGAAGCGCCCGCCGGCCTGACAGAGCGCCAGCTTATTGAGAAACACAGCAGCGAGCCGTCGTGTATCGTCTGCCATCAGAAGATCGACCCGTTTGGATTCGCCCTCGAGGGATTCGATGCCATCGGACGGAAGCGTGAGGCCAACACGCAGGTGACTCTGGTGGACGGCACGGCATTCAACGGGCTCGATGGCCTGCGCGGATATCTGCTGAGCATGCGCCGCGATGATTTTGTCAGGCAATTCTGCCGCAAGCTTCTCGGCTATGCGCTGGGCCGCGGCGTGCAGTTGTCCGATGGGGCGCTGCTTGACGAAATGCGGACGCAGCTTGTGGCGAATGGTTACCGGGTCGGCACGGCGATTGATCTGATCCTGCACAGCCGGCAGTTTCGCGAGGTGCGCGGGCGGGATTTTGTCGCCAAAGACTGACTAGCTGTTTCAATCCCCGGACTGCAAAGACGACCGCGCCACGAGAACAAGAGCGAAGCGACGGAAGGAGCGAAGGGATTTGATAGTGCTGAGCGGTGGCATGTTGAGTTGGGTGTTTGTGGAGATGCAGTGCCAAACTTCCCTGCCCCCGTCCAAACCCGGACCGGAAGAGGGAGAATCCACAGAGCACTCAGGAATCCGCCGGCGCTTGCGGAAAAAAATCTGAAATTGTTTTCCCCGAACCAGGAAAAAGAGCTGTTTTGTCAGGCAATGCGCGGCCAGGGAGCAGCCGTCCGTGTTCCGAAAGCCCGTGGCCTGTCGCTCCGGGACAGGTTGTAACGACCGGCGGCAGCCGCACTTTCTCCGCTGCGGGGGCGCGGCGTGCTTTGATGGCAATTGGTTGGCTCTGGAGACATCCGGGCTATTCAGGAAAGGCGTGGGTTTTGTTGCAGAAAACCGCGGGGAAATCAGCCGCGGGACAGCACCTCGGGTAGACAGGCCATTTCCTCCTCAGTCTCATGCGGGGCACTAACGGTGCGGCTGACTTCCGCGCGGCAGCACTGACGAATACTGCGGCGTGCCTCGCGGCGATAGTCACGACCGGCCCCCCGCGGGAGTAACGGGCCGCCGGCCGCACGCATGCCCGGCATTGCTCCTTTGCACGCCGGGCCAGGCTGTGCCCTCTTCGCGCCATGAAACGCTACGGAGTAAAACTGAATAACGGAAAAATCATGTGGGTGCAGGCGGAATCCGTGGAATGCCGCGACGGGGCACTGCTGTTTTTCCGCGGCAGCGGCGAACAGAGGGAGCTGATCGCGGGCTTCAGCCTGGCACAACTGAATCACTGGGGTGTGCCGGACGCGTTTGCCACAGAAGGCACCTGAGCGAGAGACTCGTCCTCAAAGTCGTTAGCCGATTGCCGCAGCAGACTGAGGAGAAGAACAAAGGCCGCAATCTCCAACGCCGGACAGGCGGCCAGCAACGCAGCGCCTCCATACTGCCACCACAGATAAAGACAGACCCAGCCCGCGCCCGCCAAAACGGGAATCATCACCGCCGCCACTAAGCGCACCAGTGACGAGGGCGGGGCCAGCGGTGAGGTGTCTGGCACACTCAAGGGAGATCGCACCGTCCCGGCGTAATTAACAGCAAATGGCACTCCCTCGTTGCAAAGTGACGTCTGCGACACCGCCACACGCCCAAGGGGCGCAAGAGAGTGAGTGGAAGCGGTGGTCGTCCGGTTCATACGGTCATTATTCCTTAAGATTGAACTTTGGACAAGAATAAAATGATAATTTTCATATCTATCGCGCTCGCTATCATTTTTTTGTTAAGCCTTGCTAAATGTCAACGGGTGAGAGGTGGATTACGAAGGCGCATTGACGGAAACTCCGGGCGGTTGCGCCCCTCATTGCTGCCGGTGATGTGATAGTATGAAACGCGCCCTGATTTTTCTCGCTCTCCTGATTCCGAATCCTGCCATCCCGTCTCCCCCGCCGGTGCCGGAGAACCTTGTCGTCGAGGGCGTCCCTGAAATCCCTGCGGAACTGAAGACGGATGCCGGGCGCTATCTGGAATTCCGTTCGGCCGTGTTTCAGGGCTGGCACCCGCAGCGGCTGGAGATGCTGATCACCACACGCTTCGCGGAGACGCCGCAGTTGCATTTGCTCAAAGCACCGGGCGGCGCACGGCGGCAACTGACGTTTCAGTCCGAGCCGGTGAGTGGCGGCGGATTCCGGCCAAAAACGGGTGAGTGCATCATCTTCGGTCAGGACACCGGCGGTGGAGAGGCCTATCAGCTTTACCGCTACGATCCCTCCACCGGACGCATCACGCTGCTCACTGACGGCAAGTCCCGCAATACGGGCGCGCTGTTTTCGCACGATGGCCGGCTGCTGGCATTCACCTCCACGGTGCGCAACGGTACGGACAATGACATCTGGGTTCTCGATCCTGACAAGCCAGCGGAGCGCCGCATGGCCTGCGAAGTGCAGGGCGGCGGCTGGGGCCTGAGCGACTGGTCGCCGGACGGATCACAACTCCTCCTTACTGAATTTCTCAGCGCCAATGAAAGCAAACTGTGGCTTTGTGATGTGAAGACCGGCAAACGCGAGCGACTCACACCGGAGAAGGAAGAACCGGTCTCCCGCGAGGGCGCGGCTTTCAGCAAAGACGGCAGGGAAATATTCCTCGCCAGCAATGAGGGCGGCGAATTCAAACAACTGGGCCGCATGGCGCTGACGGAGAGGAAATTCGAGCCCATGACCAAAGACATTCCGTGGGATGTGGAGTCGCTCGCTCTTTCGCCGTGCGGTGAAAAAATCGCCTTCACTACCAACGAGGACGGAATCAGTGTGCTGCATGTAATCGTGACCGAACCGCAGGGAGGCCTGGAGGAGGCCGTGGTGCCGCAGCTTCCCAGGGGCGTCATCACCGGCCTTGAATGGCACGAGAACAACCAAGACGTCGGCTTCAGCATGACTGGCGCGCGTTCACCCGCAGAGGCATGGTCGCTCGACGCGATCACCTTCAAGCTCACCCGCTGGACCGACAGCGAGACCGGCGGTCTTGATGCCTCCACATTCGTTGAACCGGAACTCGTGAAGCTCAAGAGCTTCGACGGTGTTAGCATCTCCGGTTTTTTCTACGTTCCTGACGCAACGAAATTCCCTGGCAAGCGCCCGGTGCTCATCAACATCCACGGCGGTCCCGAAGGCCAGTCGCGCCCGGTTTTCCAGGCGAGGAACAACTACTATCTCGACGAACTGGGCATCGCCATTCTGTATCCGAATGTCCGCGGCTCCGACGGCTACGGCAAAACCTTCCTCGCACTCGATAACGGATTTAAACGCGAGGACTCGGTGAAGGACATCGGCGCGTTCCTTGACTTTATCGCCACCCACGATCGACTCGACGCTGCGCGTGCCGGAGTGATTGGCGGGAGTTACGGCGGCTACATGGTTCTCGCGTGCATGACCCACTTCGGCGACCGCCTCCGCTGCGGCTGCGACATTGTGGGCATCTCGAATTTCCTGACCTTTCTCGCCAACACCTCCGGCTACCGCCGCGACCTGCGCCGCGTGGAGTACGGAGACGAACGCGACCCGAAAATGCAGGCTCACCTCCAGGCGATCAGCCCGCTGACAAACGTCGCCAGGATCAAGAAGCCACTCTTCATCGTGCAGGGGAAGAACGATCCCCGCGTGCCGGTCACTGAGGCCGGGCAAATGGTGAAAGCCGTGCGCGCGGGCGGCACTCCCGTGTGGTACCTTATGGCCACTGACGAAGGCCACGGCTTCGCCAAAAAGAAAAACGCTGACTTTCAGTTCCTGAGCACGATCCTCTTCTTTCGCGAACACCTATAAGCCATGACCGAACGCCGCACCCTCCTTGCCCTCCTCCTGATCGTTCTGACCGTGGTGTTCTATATTTGGGGCAAGCGCAGCGGTGCGCCTGGACAGTCGGAGAAGCCGCCTGAAAAAGTGGAAGCCGGGGAACGTGCGAAAGCGGAGCCATTCCCGTCACCCGAAGGGAAGAAGTAATTGCCGCCCGGCGCGGGATTCACTCCTCCGGTTCATCAACGCCGGAATCACGGGCACCACGGCGGCGGAAAGTGCCGGACAGAATTTTCGGCCTCCATCCGGGTTGATTCATGGTGCCGCCGGCGTGGTACTCAAAGAGTTTGCTCACGGGAAAGAGGAGTAAGCCGGGAGCACCGCGGAGATTGATGCGGGCGTCAATGTCCACGGCATCATTCACGATATCCATGACCCCGGAGGCGGTGATCCGGAAGGTGCGGGTCGCGGCTTCGAAGTCGGCCATCGTGACCCGTCCGCGTGCGGCGCGAAACGTGGCGGTGGCTTTGCGGGCCACACTGTAGGCAATGCGGTCACCCGGCAGGAGGGTGCTGACGAGCGTTGAGAGGGGACCGAGCAGGGGAAGGGCGAAGATGTTGGCCTCTTCAAGACTGGCCGTGCCGGTGCCGTCAATGGTGACTCCATTGCCGCCGGGTGTTTGATAGGTAAATCGTCCGGTGAGCGAGCCGCCGGTTTCGTCGTCCGAGCCGAAGAGTGCGGTGAGTTTGCTGAAATCCACCCGGTCGATAGCCACGGTGGCGTTGTGTCCGGCTTTGGTGGTTTCGGGAAATTCAATCACCGCTCCCAAACGTCCGCTGAAGAGCATTCCCCCGGCGTTGACAGCGAGGCGGCCATTCTCCGCGCGCACGACGGCATCAAGATTTTCCACGGGAAACTCCCGGTCGGCGAGCAGGACCCGCGTGCCGCCGACGGATTTGACACGGACGGTATAGCGCGTGGCACTGACAAAGTTTTCCTTCATCAGACCAATATCACCGGCGATATCCATGGGCACGGCCTCATCGAAACGCAGGCTGGTGGTGAAGAGTTGTCGAGGGACGGAACGACCGGCCAGTTCGATGTGGATGAGTTCTTTTTTCAAGTGCAGCGCGCCGCTCACGCCACTGAATCGCCAGTCCTGGCCGCCCACGGGCAGTCCGCACACTCCGGGAGAATTGAGCCTCACTTTAAGATCGGTCCCGTGGGACGAACGCAGTCCGATGGTGCCGTCCAGTTCAACGCGGGGCGGAGATTCGAAGTGATAGCGGGCGAGGACTTCGCCGGTTTTGGGGTTGAACATGGCACCTGCGGGTGCCGGCATGCAGGAACTGGTGACACCGGTGACGCGCAGCAGAGCCGCCGGCTGATCTATGACAGCCGCTTTGCCGGAGATGTCGCCGTCTTCGCGACGCAGAAGGAAGTCCCGCAACGCAATCACGGGAACTGCGCCCGGCCCTACTTCTACCGCACCTGTAAACTGCCGGACCAGTGCTCCGCGCAGGCGGTAGTCGCGGGCATCCACGGTCCCGCGATGGTTCCATGCCTTGCCGTCAGGCGAGCCGGTTCCGATGAACGAGGCCGACACGTGTGATTGAGAGGACCACTTTACCTGCTGCAGTGCCTTTTCCACCGGGGGATAATCCAGCAGCGGAGCCAGCGCAGTCATTCCGGCATCGAGCTTGAATTCGTAGCGCATGTCCTCCGCGCGGCGCATGAACTGTCCCCGCAGGGTGCCGCCCTCATGCACCGCCTCGACGTTCCGCAAATATAGAAAACCGTCCTCACGCAGGGCAAAATCGCTGTGGAGCCGCTGGTAGGACGCACCCTTCACCTGGAATGCTCCGGCCGTAAAGGATCCCGTCACATCCAACGGCAGATGCGACCACGTGAACGGGCGCCCCGTGTGCAGCACGCCCGAGGCACGAAAGCGCGGCGGCCCGTTGATGGCGAGCCCGGCGGGCAGCTCCAGTTCAGGAATCACACCACGCAACAGTGCCAGGAGGTCAATGCTGCTGTCCACGGCGATGTCCACAGCCTCGGATTCTCTTATTTTCCACGACGCACTGGCGGAGAAAGTACCGGTGGCATCCTGTATCTTCAGTCGCCGCAGCGTCAGTTCGCCGTCCTCCAGCAGTGCGTCGGCGCTGTATTCTGATGCGATGAAATCACCGCAGCGCAGGGGCCCCCCTTGCATCGTGGCCCGCACGCCAGCCTTGTCGAGGTCAGACAAGTCACCCTGCACCTCCAGTTCAACCCGCGCCATGTTGGGTGCGCGAGGTAAACCACCGGCATCGGCTGGCACACTGAATTTTTCGAGGAGCCGCAAGACGGAGCGCAGGGCACCGCGCCGGTCACGCATTTCACGCAACTGCTGGTCCCGCTTCTTTTTTTCCGCCACGGGGTCCGGCGGCGTTGCGGCGTCCGGTCCGCGCGTCACTTCGCCGCGAACCGTCACCTGAATACCGGACATATCCGCCTCCGCCTGCGCGATCTCGATCTGCCGTCCCTTGATGATCAGCCGCGCATTCAAATCCCGCACCCGGATCCATTCACTGTCGGGATCTCCGGGGTCCACCGGAAGCGACAGGTGCGCCTTCGTCAGCGTAATGGAGCGCAGGAACTCCTCTTTGTTCACGAGCCGGGCCAGATCAATATCCAGCGTGAGGCGATTGATGCCCGCCAAACGCTGTTCCGGACTGTCGAGGTCAAACAACTCTACATCCCGGGCCGTCAATCCATCCACCGGATCAAGTGTCATTCTCCCGATTTCAGCCCCAAGCCCATAACGCGCCAATTCGTCCGCGATGAGTTTCCGATACTTTTGGTCGAACCCGGTGTTATACCAATAGCGCGCCAGGACCACGATCCCGGCAAGGCACAGGACCGTTAATTGCAGGCCGAAGCTGCGGCGGCGGAAACGCATGTCGTTTGATCCCGGGTTATCGGAACGTGGGGAAGGTGAATTCTGTCAGGGGGGATTCTCGGGCCAGAGGATTCGAGCCGATCGGTGCCAATCGGCTCCGATCAGACCGCTTCTTTTCACGATCGAACTGCGACTGCCGTTTCCTTTGTTTTGGGCGAATAAAGCAGGCTTGAAACGAAGAAGGGACGCCGAGAATTCCCGGCGCCCCTTTGAATTGTATGAAAACTGGCGGTTCTAGCGTCTGCGGCGAAGGGCGGCCATACCAAGCAGAGCAAAAAGGCCAACCGACGAAGGCTCAGGGATGGCAGGGCCGCCGAGTGTGTATATACTCCCGACAGCGGCAGTGCCAGCGATCAGAATGTTGCCCCGTGTGAAGGTCGGCGCGCTGGTGTTAGGGCCACTAAACTTTGCATCTGGATCAGCAATGGCTGTCACCCCTGCAGCGAGATTGAGAGTGAGATTGCTGGTTTCGGTAACGTCACCCGTAAAGCTTGCCGGAATCACCCAACTCGGATCAGCACTTGTGAAAATGCCGGCCTGCGTGGCCACCCCGGAGGATGCTGCGTTGTATACCCACAGATAGACTTGAGCGCCTTTGGCAGCGGCCGCTACGGTGGGACTGGCTGCCGGAATGGTCAAAAACCCACCAATTTGCGTAGCGGGTGTGCTGCCAGGATTTGAGATAGTTGTAGCAGCGAACTCGACAAAACTACTGAGGCTGCCAGGAGTGGTAAGGTAACCGACCCGAACAAGAGACGTCGCTACGACGCGGGCGGCATCATTGGTAACGAACATGTGCCCGCGACCGCCACCCGTGGCGAACTGAATGGCGGATGCCATGGCCGAACCTGCGCAGGCTGCCAAGAGAATGATTGACGTTAGTATTAGTTTCATGAGGAATTATTAAAAGTAACTGGGGAAAATTAAAAATCAAGTCAACTTACGGAGCAATTGGTTGAAGCGGTGCCTTCCAGTTCGTGGCAGTGCCGGTACCCTTGCGAAGAATGCGAATAGCAGTGCCCTCCGGCAGCGCAGTTGTTCCGGCGGCATTACCAGCAGCGGTTACCCAACCCGGATTAAGGTCGTCTGTGCTGAAGAAGTTATTAACAAACGCACCGGATGAGAGCAGACCGACTTCGTCTGCGGCACTGATATCAATGCCCCCAGCGAGGGTTGCGGGCGGGCTCAGATTGGCCAGATCAAAGGTAGTGCCGGTGGCGAGTGGAATCGTAATCACATTGATGCCCGATTCAACTGGGAGCCAAGTCGGCCCGGTTTTCACGTGACCCACTTGAACAATAGGAAGTGCAGCCGCGGATTTGCGCGACACTTTAACTCCAACGCCCGGTGGAATGATCATGTTGGCGGCGGGATTACCCGCAACCGTGACCCATCCAGGGTTCAAATCGTCTGTGCTGAAGAACACCGTGGTAGCCTGCTGAGTGGAAGCATCCAGGAACTGCAATTCATCGGCCGTAGAAACGTCAATGCCTGCGGCAAAGCCAGAGGAGTTCGTTGCACCAAAAACGGAGCTAACCGTGTGGTGCTTGCGAAGCTTCACCTTGTCACCGACAGCAACGAGTGAGGAGATGTTATCGGAGGTCACCAAACTCGAAGTTGTGTTGGAGACGATATCAGTCCAAGCCCCCTGGTTTGCGCCGCTGCCAATCTCCGCATAATACAAATTACCATTTGCAGCATCTGCGTTGAAAGCTCCGGCAGTGAATGATCCTGCAGCAAACGAGATCGTCGTTCCAGCAACAGCCGTAACCACTCCGGAATACTCGATCTTATTCACAAGTGTGGCCCCAATATAAGAGCGGGATGGGCTTGCGGTCGACCCCCCCCCGGCAACCGGCATGGTGACATAGCCCACGGGATCAGTGACCGCAGTTTGGGCGTAGGAGCCTGCGGCAGCGGCGATGAGCAGAGCGCCGGTGATGAGGGAAACGTTGTTTTTCATGGGATGGGTTTGTAGAATTTTGGCGTGGGCTAGTCACAGAATAGGAGAATCATTGGCGGATGTAAAGACTTTCGTGCAGAATTTTCGTTTTTTTTCCCGCACGATGGCGGGCGGATTAACTTATCTGTTAGCCTCCTGATTTTCAATATCTTCTGCTGGAATCAGACGTCTGACAAGCCGGCCAAATCAGCTCTGCAATCGGCCCTGGTGAGCGAACGGCACCGGTTTCTGTGATGCCGTCGCAATGCAGGTCTGGAGAATTCGGGACTTGATGTGAGGTCACCGGAGTGAGTGGCCCGGCGCCTCATTTCCGGCGGCCAGAGCTGTTCCCATTCTGGTTGAAGGGGACATCGTTCTCGAAGGTGGGCAGCTTTACGTTGTCGGTATTGCGGTCCGGCTTGACGAAGAGTTCGGCGTCGGGGCCGACGACGGTGCGCTGGATCTCGGATACATTGACGTCGAGGATATCGTCGGCGCTTTCGATAATGCGGGCCTGAAGGAGCACGACGAGTTCACGGCGCTGTTTTTTACGCACGTTGGTGCCGATGAGGTACTTCAGGACGGGTATTTTGCTCAAGACAGGAATTCCGGTGCTCCCTCTGCTGTCATCCTCGCGGATGAGGCCGCCCAGAATGAGGATGGCCCCGTTTGGAATAGTGATCTTGGTGGTGAGGGTTTGGGTGGCGATGTTCGGGATTTCGTTGCCGCTGATGTTAGTGGTGCCGTCAATGCTGTCGTTCTGTTCATTGACCGTGAGGGTGATTTCATTCCGCGAGTTAATCAGCGGCTGGACATCGAGCGAGAGGACGACGTTTTCGTATTCGACGCTGGAATTGACACTGGTGGTGGCTCCGCCGACGACAGAGGACTGCTGATTGGCCGGGATGGGGACGCGGGTGCCGCTGGAGATGGAGCCGACCTCGTTATTGGCGACGGTGATGTGAGGTTTGGCGAGCAGCTTGGATTTGTTACTGGTTTCGAGCAGGCGGACGTATGCGTTAAAGAGTTCGTCGGCCGCGGCGAAGAAGTTGAGGCCGCTGAGGGCGGGGACGGTGATCGGATTATTAAGTGCCCCCGGGTCAATGAAGGAGCCGCTGGCACCGCTGCGGAAGAAACCGGAGGTGTTGATGGTTTCGCCGAAGATATCCACCGTGGAGGTCTTTTTGAGGAGATCCACGGAACTTTGCATATCGTCACCGATGGACATTTGGGCAATGACCGCGTTGATATGCACTTGATAGGGGCGACGGTCCATTTCCTTGACGAGATCGCTGATGCGCTGGATGGAATCCGGCGGGCCGGAGACGATGAGGCTGTTGGTGCGGGGATCCGAAATGAGGAGCGTCTTGCCGACGGTTTGGGCCTGGGGAGCGCCGAGGGTGCTGCCGCTGCCGCCGCCGGAAAGCCCGCCGCCCGTGCTGCGTCCGCCGGTGTTGCCGCCACCGCCAAAGCCGCCGCCGCCAAAGCCGCCGCCACCGCCGCCAAACTGGTTGGTGCTGGCAGAATTACGGCTGTTGAAATTGCTCCGGAAATCGCCGCCGCCGCCGGTGCTGCCGCCGGTGTTGCGAGTGCCACCGGTGCCGCCGGTGCTGCCGCCGCCGCCGCCGCCGCTGGAGGCGCTGCCGGCCTGACCGGCACCGGTGGCCTCCAGAGAGGTCACGGCGAGGCCAAAGAAATCGGCCACGGGAATGTAGCGGAGCTGCTGCGTGAGGAGGTTTTTCACGGTGCTGGGCTCGTCAAATTCACGGATCAGCATTTTGAGGTACTTCACATCTTTGGCCGATCCGCGGACAAAGACGCGGTTGGTGCGGGGATCGGCCTTAACGATGACCTGGCTGCCATCCGGCATCATGCCGCTGCTGGCACCCCCGGCCCCGCCGGTGGTGACGGGCTGAGGCACGCCGCCGGGCTGGACGAGATTCGCCGCCGCAGCGGCAGGGGAGATGCTGCGAAATCCGGAGCCGCCGGCGCTGCTGCCCGCTCCCTTTGTCTGTGCCTGGAGGATTTGGTCGAGGATGGCCTGCACATCCTCGGCGGAAGCCCGTTCGAGCTCCACCCACTCATGAATGGTCTCAATGGGGGGAAGGTCGAGGGATTTTACCACTTTGAGCAGTGTGCGGATATTCGATGTAAACTCCTGAATGAAGATGGCGTTGGCAGACGGCACGGCGATGTATTTGGCCCACTGGCGGACCGGAACAGCGGCGGCGATGACAGTCGAGGCGTCCGCGGCGGGGAGATGCGTTAGCGTAAGGACGTAATTCACTACCACATCCTCTTCCGGCAGGTCTTCCTCGCGGGTGTAGAGCGGGAACCCGCCGACGGCACCTTCGATGCCCGGCGGTTTTGTCAGGGCGAGGATCTTGTCGATGTTGTTGCGGTAGGGCTGAATGATAAAACCCTGAATGGCGAGGGCGGCTTTGATGAAATCCGCCGCCTCCTCGGCGGTGAACGGCTTCACCGGATCAGGATTGGCATAAACGGTCACGGTTCCTGCCCCCAGATTCAAATCACGAATGACGTGCCGGCGGGTGATCTCCTCGTATTTCGTGATCACATCAGAAATGGGAGCATCGAGAAAGGCGA
>JANNVM010000551.1:0-2779 GCA_031414455.1 Verrucomicrobiota bacterium | reverse complement strand
GCGCGAGGCTGTAGTTCGCACTGGTGCCGGCGACAACGGCCCGCGTCATCAGGAGGAAACAGACGAAAAAGGGCAGCCGGTTCATGATTCTACTTCACGGTTAGTGCGGCCTCCAGCCTGAGGAGGCGCTGTTCCTGGCCGGCGAGGGTCTTTCTTTGCTCTGACAGCGCGGCCTTGAGGGCCTCATTCTCGCGGTGCAGTTCCTGCACGGCAGCGGCGGAGTAGATGGTTAGGGGATAAGTATCCACCTGGAGGATCGGAGAGCCGTCGGGCAATTTTTCGCCGCTGCTTTTCACATCGTCAGGGAACACTTTGGCAAATTCCTGAGCGATGACGTTGAGGTAGCGTTTGTCTGTGATACCGGGATGCGCGGCGCGGTAGTCGGCGGTGTAGCGGAAGTCCACGAGGCGGACCTGATCGAGCTTTTCCAGGGCGCCGGTGATGGGCTGGACTTCGGTTTTGATGCGGCGGTCGGAATTCGACAGCCATGCGCCGGCGGTGGACTTACTGGCATCGCCTTCGACCTCCAGTGCATTGGCAGCGGCGGTGCGCCCGATGCCGATGTTTGCGGTGAAGACGTTTTCCTGGTCGAGGCGTGCGACCTGCGCGGGAATGAAATCGGCGCGGAGAGCGAGAGCATGGGAGGCACTGGCGGCGATGGCGGTGACTCCTGTGGTACCGGAGGGGACCTCCGTTTGCCCGTCGCTGTTGTTGCCCCATGCGACGATGGTGCCGTCGGATTTCAGCGCCATGCTGAAGGAGTAGCCGCCGGCGACTTTGACAACGCCCGTCAAGCCTGCCGGCACGGTGCTCTGATACCCCTGGTCCCAGCCCCACGCGACGACCGGGCCGTCATTTTTCACGGCGAGGCTGTGATAGGAACCGGCACCAATGGCTACGACGCCAGTCAGACCGGCGGGGATCGTGGTTTGACCCGCGTCGTTCCGTCCCCATGCGATGACGGTGCCGTCGGCTTTGAGTGCGAGGCTGTGATCATAGCCGCAGGCGATGGCGGTCACGCTGGTGGCATCGGCGGGGATGATGGTTTGGTCGAAAGTGTTGTCGCCCCATGCGGTGACGGTGCCGGTGGCGAGGAGAGCGAGGCTGTGCTTTTCCCCGGCGGCGACATGGGTGGCATTAGTGATGCCGTCCGGGACGGTGGTCTGGTCATAGGTGTTGACGCCCCATGCGACGACGGTGCCGTCGCTCTTCCGGGCCAGATTGTAGCCGCAGCCCGCGGCGATCTGAGTGACGCTGTTCAGACCGGCGGGCACGGCGGGACCATTGCCCCATGTGACGACGGTTCCATCATCGAGCAGAACCAGCGGGTGCGTGCTGCCGGTGGAAATAGCGGCGACATTGGCCAGCGGCGGCACCGCGGTCTGGCCGTCGTCGTTGTTGCCCCATGCCACGACGGGTTTCACCGGCGGCGCGATGATGTTGCCTAGCAGAACCTGATCGGCCCTTGCGGCCACGAGCGCATAGGGTGCGGAAGCGAGCCGCTGGTCGGGGGTGATTTGCTGGAATCCGGTGATGCCGTCATTGAACCAGACGCGGAGCCGGACGTCCGCGTTGTCGAGGACCGTGACCGGCAGCGCGGTCATGCTGGCCAGCGAGGTATCGCCGAGGAGCACGGCGTAGAGGCCTCTGGTAACCGTCAGCGAAACAGCAGCGGCGGGCTGGGTTCCCGCGGTGCTGGTGCCGTCATTGCTCCAAAAGGTGGTGGTGCCGGAGGCATTCACGAGGCCGAACTTGAACTGGCCGGCGCCTTCGAAGTTCACGCCGTTCACGGCCATGCGGCCCTGGTGGTTGATGAGTGCGGGCACCGCAGAGAGCGGCGATGACATGAGCAGCAGGCATCCGACCATCGCCACACAGCGGAGTATTGAAGGACAGCCCGGGCTCCCGAACAACTCGAAACCACAACGCAAGGACCGTAGCGCGGTCATGCCGTCAGGCTGGCCGTGTTTGCGTTGACTTTGGCAGAGGGCAAACACGGGCAGGCTTCGCCATGCCCGCGCTACGTTTGCGCCGCGCGGGAAACGACTCCGGGTTCCACACCGGCCGGGGGTTCGGGTGCTATTCATGGCACACCCGTCCGCGGTTCGTCCGCGACGGCTGGTGAACAAATTTCGGAGAAAATTCATGGCTTTGGAGAAATCGGCGAGGCTGGTGAAGCCGGTGGAAGCGTGTTTGGCAGGCGCCCGGAAGCGGTCGCGGTGGCGGGAGCCGGGGTGGCGGGTTCGGGAGCCCCGGGGGCGAAGCCGGCGCCGGAAGCGGTGGCGTAGAGCGTGTTGCCTTTGCGGCTCCAGAGGAACACGAGGCTCCCGGTGGTGCCGCCGGTGTGAATGATGTAACCGGAATTATCGGCCGGAAACCATGGGGGCGCGCCGTTGATTTCGGGCGCATCGGCATTCCCGACAGGATGAACGGAAAACGGATTCTGCTCACGCAGCCATTTTTTTAGAACCGGGCCGGGTTCGACGGCGAGGAACCATTGCCATTGGGCCACGCCGCTGGCGTTGTCTTTGGTCCACTCGCGGCGTTCGGCGTGGAGGATTTTGTCGTCCAGGGCCGGATGACGCCAGAGGGCACGTTTGAAGACCTCCTCCGGCGGCATTGTCGTCGCCAGCGTGCCTTCGTGCAGCGTGGCCGGCTCTGCTTTAAGCGATGCTGCCGAAGTCTCAGCGGGCGGGGACGTTTCGGTGCGGCGACAACCGATCAGTGCCACCGGAATGACGAAGCACGAAATTAGAAACACGAAGGATTTTCGATGCGC
>JANNVM010000550.1:0-14901 GCA_031414455.1 Verrucomicrobiota bacterium | reverse complement strand
CTGCTGAGCGCGTCCACCTGGAGATCGATGCCGAGCTTAAGTGCTCCCACCTGCGACCAGTTGAGCAATTCCGCCACTCCCGTCTGGCCGGCCGTCAGAACCATGATGCTCAGGACAAACGTGGCCACGGCCGAGCCGGTGGCGACGAGGGCACTGATGTTCGCATTCCGTTTCAGCCCCAGCAGAATGGCGGCGGCCGAGATGAGCGGGAGGAGAAGAATGGTGGCGGCGTACGTCATGACAAATCTAAAATCTTAAATCACAAATCTTAAATCCACTAGCCTTTCATGGAATTGATGTCCTCCACATGCACGGTGCCGCGGGCCCGGAACAGCGCGACGATGATCGCGAGCCCGACGGCGACTTCAGCGGCGGCGACGGTGATGATGAAGAAAACGAGCATCTGTCCGTTGTAATTGGGCAGGCCGTCCACGGTTTTGAACCGGCTGAAAGCGACGAGGGTGAGATTCGCAGCGCTGAGCATCATCTCCAAACACATGAAGATCACGATGATGTTTCGCCGCAGCACGACACCGGCGAGGCCGATGGCAAACAGGAGGCCGCTGGCGATAAGATAGTCGTTGAGAGTAGTCACGGGATCAGGAGGCGCTGGTCGGTTGATCGGGAGCCGGTGCGGCAGCGGTCTTGTCTTCGCGGCGGGAAAGCACCACTACGCCGATAGTGGCGACAAGGAGGATCACACCCACCATCTGCAGATGCAGATTGTAGCGGGTGAAGAGCGTCTCACCGACCAGTTTGGCGTCCGGCAGGATCTCTTCCTTCAAATCCCTGTTGATCGTTGCCGTCTTGAGCCCCGCAGCCTCGCGGGCCGCCAGCGCCCCTTTGTAATCAATCGGCCGCGAATCCAGCGACGCTTTGCCGTCCTGGAATGCAGCGGTCACGCCGCCCAGTTGCACCACCAGCCCCAGCACCAGCGCCGCCCCGCCCACGACGGCCACTTTGTTGATCTTCCGCCGCGCCTCCGCTTTAATGTCCATGAGCATGATGATGAAAAGAAACAGCACCATCACGGCTCCGGCATACACGAGAATCTGGAGCGTCCCGACGAAGTAGGCGTTCAGCGATATGTAGAGCGCCGCGAGCCCGGTGAAACTCATCACCAGCGACAATGCGCTGCTCACCGGGTTGCGCAGCAGCACCACCGCCGCGGCGAAGCCGAGCATGATGGCGACAAAGATGTAGAAGAGAAACTGAGGCATGAGACGGGAGTGGCGGAGTCGGCCTTGTAAGGGTTTCCAAAGCACCGCTCCCCCGCGCGGCGCAAGCGACATTCCCGCCGGTATGGTGGCACCAGGCACGGGCAGCGTCATTTGCGGGGGCAACTCTTCATGAGGTGGCTATTCCTTCCGGCGAAATCATTTCCGCCTCTTTCCGCTGATCTTTTCCATTGCCACGCATGGCGGCATTCGGTCCACTCGTGGCCCCGGGCGTTCAGCCACTCACACCATGTCCAGCATCGGCACTCCACTTTCACCCTCCGCCACACGCATCGCTTTTCTCGGTTCCGGGGAACTGGGGAAAGAAGTGGTCATTGAACTGCAGCGTCTGGGTTGTGAGGTGATTGCGATTGATCGTTATGCGAATGCCCCGGCGATGCAGGTGGCGCACCGGTCGCATGTGGTGAACATGCTCGATGGTGCGGCGCTGCGGGCGGTGCTGGAGCAGGAGCGTCCGCATTTGATCGTGCCGGAGGTGGAAGCGATCGCGACGGACACGCTGGTAGAACTGGAGAGGGAGGGGTTTACGGTGATTCCGACGGCGCGGGCGGCGCAACTAACGATGAACCGCGAGGGCATCCGGCGGCTCGCGGCGGAGGAACTGGGGCTGCGCTGCTCTCAGTATGTGTTTGCGGGCTCGGAGGCGGAGTTCCGCGCTGGCATTGCGCATGTGGGGATGCCCTGCGTGGTGAAGCCTGTCATGAGCAGCAGCGGCAAAGGTCAGAGCGTGGTGCGCAGGGAGGCGGACATCGAAGAAAGCTGGCGTTATGCGCAGGAGGGGGGACGCGCCGGGGCGGGCAGGGTGATCGTCGAGGGATTCGTGGATTTTGATTATGAGATCACGCTGCTCACGGTGCGCCACGCAGGCGGCACGTCGTTCTGTGAACCGATCGGGCATCTGCAAATTGATGGCGACTATCGCGAAAGCTGGCAGCCTCAGGCGATGACGCCCGCCGCGCTGCGGGAGGCGCATCGCATCGCCGGGGCGGTCACCGGTGCGCTGGGAGGGCGCGGGATTTTCGGCGTGGAGCTGTTTGTGATGGGCGACACTGTTTGGTTCAGCGAGGTTTCGCCGCGTCCGCATGACACCGGGCTGGTGACGATCGCATCGCAGGATTTGTCGGAGTTTGCTCTCCATGCCCGCGCGATTCTCGGCCTGCCGATTCCCGTGATTCGCCAGTTCGGGCCATCAGCGTCGGCCGTGATTTTGCCGGAGGGGAATTCGCAGAATATCGTGTTTTCCAATCTGGAGGCGGCGCTCGCCGCCCCGGATACTCACCTGCGGTTGTTTGGAAAGCCGGAGGTGAAAGGCCGCCGCCGCATGGGGGTGGTGGTGTGCCGCGCAGAGACGATTGAGGCCGCCCGCGAAACGGCGCGCACCAGTGCCGCGGCAGTGCAGGTCACGATGTCGTGATGCCGCGGCGGCTTATTGCCCGCTCTCAGGGAGGTCCACGCTGCGGGAGCGGATTTCGATGCAGGTGACATCACCTGCCGGGCCAAATGACGGCGTCATGTGAAGCTGGTGGTCGTGTGCCAGTGCCCAAAGTAACTGCCGCCGCGTCAGGGCCAGCTTGTCGATGCTGATCAGGGGATTCTGCGGCGGCGCCTTGACGATGACATACTGCAGACCGCGCAGCGCAGGTTGGCGGAACACCTCCATGAGAGGCACATCCATGATTTGCACCCTAACCGCTTCATCAAGCCAGAGGTTTAGCGGTTGGTAGCGGGAGAAGAGGAATTCCTGAGGCACCACTGCATTGGCATCTTCGGCATGGCCCGGAGGCTGTGGTTCCGTGAGCCGGTCGTAAGTTTCACAGGAGTTCAGCAGAAGGGGCAGAGAGAGAGCGGCGGTGAGGGCGGGGGAGAGCTTCATGAGTGGTGTGGGAAATGTGAACGGGCGGGCTGCTTGTCGTCTGGATCGCGTGAACTGCGCAAGGTTAATTTAGTGGCAGCCATTTATCCGGACAGGCCTTCCGGGCACTTCGACCACCGGACGGGCTGTTTCGTTGTAAATCATGCATTGCGTTTCGAGAAATTATAATTACAATAAATTTGAGGCGGCATCCGCTGATATAATAATCAATATCTACAAAACTCTTAATAGTGTTGACAACTCTGGGACAGAACCTCTACTAAGGAAGGAAATTTCCCCAGCAGGCGGCTTTGTGATCCTCCGGACGGCGTGAGTCCTCGCGCAGCATGTCGCAACCGACGAAGCCATGCCCTCATTCTTCCAAAATTTATTCAAGAAAGACAGCGATGACCCTGCCGTGGTCGTTGCTGAAGACCCGCAAGCCGACTCCACTCAACCAAACAGCCTATTGTCCGCTATGAATCTGCCTTCTCCCTTCGCCGTCTCCGCAGAGGAACAGTTTATGGCGCGCGAGTTGATCATGCTGATGCCACAGCAATTCGTCCGGCAGGACGCGGTGCCCGGGGATCAGTTGGTGCCGCTGCCCCTTGAATCACTGCGCGTCTCCCTGCAGCAGGGACGCCCGGCATTGCGATTGAGCCAGCTTTATTCGGCGTGTCCGTCCCTGTTCAGCCGACAGGTTCAGCCTGCCGAGGATGTGGAAATCGTGCTGCCGTTTCAGAAAGTGAAGCGCATGGTGGAATCCCTGTCGGGCGGTGGCAATGCGGCGCTTGCCAGTCCCTTTGCCGCGGTGATGCCGTCCCAGTCACCGGCGGCGGGACGCGGCGATTCTCCATTTGGGCCGCAGGGAAGCCCGTTTTCTCAAAATGATTTGTCGCCTCAGGCGACGGCCGCTTCGCCGTTTTCGATGTCGCGGGCTGCTCTCGATTCCCCGTTCGCGATGAGAGCGGCTGATCATGCAGAGCAGGCTGAAGTGCTTTCGCCGGCTTCAGGAGCTTCAATTCCGGTAATGGAAGCGGCACCGCCGGCGAATTCCTTTAACCGCAGTGAGCCTGGGCCACCGGTATCACCGCGTGCGGCTCAGTCGCCGTTTCAGCTCGTTTCCCCTGCGCCGCCGGTGTCCGTGGAACCGCAGCCGGCCGCGTCAGGTTTTTCATCGTCGCCCCCGCTTCCGCCTTTTGCCCGTGCGGCCGGCCAGGGTCATGGCCACACGGCATCGCCGGTGGAGAATTTTCCCCGCATCAATATTTCCCCGGCCCCGCCCGCCGCGGACAGTGGGCCGCCCCCCCCCCTGGATACTTCGCCGTTTGGTTCGCCCAGCATTGCGTTGCCTCCTCCGGCAACGCCGCCGCTTTCCTCCCCTCCCGTCCGTCCGCAACCGGTGGACGAGGCACCAGTCCTGCCGCCATTGATCCCGTCTTCGGTGGTTGCGGATCCTGACCAGCCAAAACGCCTTCGAGTCTCTCTCGCCTCGCTGCTCCGCGACGTTACCGGAGAAGATCTTGGGTTTGATCCATCCGCCGTGCCGGGAAATGTCGATGCTGAACTTTTGTATGACACCGTCCTGCCGCAACTCGCCACGGGCAGGGTCGAGGTGAGTATCGAAGAGTTGCGGACGGGCGTCGTCGAGCGGTTCCGCCCTGCTTTTGCGAGAGTAAAGCCAGGGCTTAGGTTCGTCGTTCCACTTTCAGAAATCTTCCGGAATCTCCCATCGGGCGCCATTCCGGTTCCGCAGCCGGCGGAGCATGTTGCGATCAGTACCACACCGTTCCAAACGCCCTTCGCTATCAAGGCCGAAGAAGACAAGAACCGGGCACCGCTGCCCTCACTTTCTCAAATGATAACACCTGCCGCCGCGGAGCCCGCCCCCCTCGCGCCTTTTCCTGTGGCTCCACCGATCGATTCTCCGAAACCTCAAACGGGTCCGATTTCACTGCCGCCGCTCCCGGTGTTGCTGCCGCCACCACCGGTTGCAGAGTCCGTTCCCTCGAAGTTCCCCGGCCAGCCGAAACTGCCGAGTATTCCTGGCATGGCGGGTCGCCCGAGCCCTTTCGCCCGTCCGCCAGGCTTGCCGTCGACTATGCCAGCGGCTGGCGAACTTCCCGCTCTTCCCGCGATGGTGCCACCCTCTGTGATGCCTGCACTGCCGGCGGCTGAGGCGCATGAAGATCTGGGACACCCCTTTTCCGCATCCTTACTTCGCGCAGAGCCCGCGGTTTCAGGCACTGCTCCACTCCTCCCCCTCATTCAGCCATTCGATCCCGCGAAGCTTTTTGGTGAAACGCCTGCGGTTCCGGCGACTCCGGCGGCGGTGGTAAACGGACCGAAGCCTGCACCGGCACCCGCTTCTGTAGAATCCGTCCGCACGATTCCTCCGGTGGTGCAGTCTGCGGTTCAGTCCGGTCCGCCGGTTGAATTCAATTTCGGCGAGGCCGTTGATAATAATCAGACCCTGTTGCGTGCTTTGTTTGGGACCGCCAGTGATCTCACTCCGCATCAGGTTGTGGACCACTGTGCGCAGCTTGCGGGCTTGCGCTCCTGTCTCGCGATTGTGTCAGGAAAAGTCATCTCCAGCGGCCACGATTCCAGTAGTGGTGATGTGGCCCATTTTACAGCCAGCGCTCCGCTGGCCTTTGAGTTTCTCACCGGCCTCGCCGGCAGCATGAACTGCGAGGGCAACGGCAGTATCACGCTCCGCGCCGGTGCCACGGTTCGCACCTTTATTATGGAATCGGGCATCTGTCTTGCAGTGCTCCACGAGAAACCCGGCTTCGCTCCCGGTATCCGGGAAAAACTAATCCTCGCAGCCCGCGCTCTGGCGGACCTGATGGACTAACCCCCTCACAATTCTTATGGCTGTCGTCAATCACGATACCAGGGAGGTCACCTTCAAGCTCGTCTATTGCGGCACGCCAATGGGCGGCAAGACCACGAATCTGCAGTATATTCACAGCCGCATAGACGGCTCACAGCGCGGCGACCTCGTCTCCCTCGCCACCTCGTCGGATCGTACGCTTTTCTTCGACTTCCTGCCGATCCAAACGGTGGTCATCAACGGCTACCGGACGCGATTTATGCTCTATACCGTCCCTGGTCAGGTGCATTACCAGGCGACACGACAGATGGTCCTCAAAGGGGTGGACGGCATCATTTTCGTTGCTGACAGCCAGCTTGAGCAAATGGAGACGAACCTCACCGCATGGCGCGGCATGGAGCGAAATCTCGAAGACAATCAAACGCCTCTGAGCTCACTGCCGCTCATCCTTCAGTATAACAAACGCGACCTTCCCGGCACCGCCCCCGTGCAATACCTGGAGTATGTGCTTAACAACGGCCCGCGGCGCTTTCCTTTTTTCGAGGCCGCCGCCGCTGCCGGAACCAGCGTCTTCGCCACCCTCAATGCCCTCGCGCAGGAAGTCCTGCAGCGTTTTCACCGCGCGGCCGGCCCGCCGGCGCCTCCACGCGGCAAGGAAGCCAACCACCCGTCCGCCGCGCTGACCGCCTGACATTCCTCATGAACCCGAGCCGTCAGACAACAGATGCCGCGTTCGCCGCCGGAAGCCTCCCGGCGTGCGGGTTGAGCGGCCTTCTCGCGGTGCACTGTGCTCATTCAGACACCACCTATGCGGCACTGCTTGAGGAAAGCGGACTCACCTATGCCGACGCCGGGGATGAATCTCTGCGGGACTGCGGCGAGACGGCGGCCCTTGCAACAGGAGCGTATCATGCGACCCGCGAGGTCGCTCGGCGTCTCGGCGAACCCGCGTTCGAGGGCCTTTATCATGAAGGCAGCGAGCGGCATTTTTACATCAGCCCTGTGAATGAGCACTTCCTGCTGTTGAGCGTCTTCGGCAACGACACCAGACTGGCCATCGTACGCGCCACCGCCAGTCGGACTGCGGTGGCCCTCCGCGATGCCCTCGCCGCGGGAGCCACTCTGGAAATGCCTTCCCCACGCAACACCCATGACGGTGACTTTCATATCACAAGTGACTACTTCCTCGCGATGCAGTGATCCTCTGCGCGCCGGGGCGATGCCGGCGGACGATGCGCCGCTGCGCGTTTTCGCTCCCGGGCGGCGGAATTGAACTTGTAAATTCCGCTTTTGACCCCATTTATGCCCCCCTTTTCCTAAGTAAACTTAACAAATTCCGACCAAATGCTCCGTGTCCTCGTTGGCATCACCCTGTGCGTCGCTCTTGTCGTCGCCTTCCTCCTCTCCACTACCATGGCCGATCCACTTCCCCTTGGGGCCGCCGCTCCGGCGCTCAAGTCCGTTGATGAGAACGGCAAGGAGGTTAACCTTGATGAGGTCTTCAAGAAAGGGGTAACGCTAGTCTATTTTTACCCGAAGGCCGACACCCCGGGATGCACCAAGGAAGCCTGTGCACTGCGTGACAAATGGGAGGATGTGCAGAAACTGGGAGTCACCGTGCTCGGCGTAAGCATGGACAAGCCGGAGGATCAGAAGGCGTTCAAGGAAAAGTATAAACTACCGTTCACACTGCTCGCCGATACCGAGGGAGTGCTGGTCAAGGCGTTTGGCGTTTCCATGATCCGCGTAGGCTTCCCTACCCGGCAGTCGTTTCTGATTAAAGAGGGAAAGATCGTCTGGCATGATCCCAAGGTGATCCCCGACACTCACCTCGACAATGTGCTCAAGGCTGTCGCCGGACTCGGCAAAGCCCCGGCTGGTGAAGTAAAGTAAGTGCTTCCTTGAGGAACCGTTCACCACGATGACCAGGCGGGCGGGTCTGGCGTGACTTCGTACTGCAGTGCAGCCGCAATTCGAGAGTTGCTGCAGCGAAAAAATTGCGGTGAATAGGGAGGCGGCTCTGTCCGTCGCAGCACGGTCTGCACCTGATCACTTTAACGTCCGCCTGACATGAACCCGCGCCTGTTCCTCACCTGCCTTTGTTTCTCCGGCCTTGCCTTGTCCGGCTGTAGTAAGCCCGAGCCCGAAGCTCCCGCGGTTTCCGCAGCGAAGGCTCAGGCCACCCGGCCGGTTGAGCCGCCAACGCCAGCGACTCCCCCCGTGCCGGCCGGCCCCTCTGAAAGCGAGAAGAAACTCGCGCAGCAGGTTCGGGAGATGCAGACGCGGCAACTCGAACTGGAATTGAAACTGGAAGACGAAAAGCTGGCCCGCACCGAGGCTGAAATCGCGAAAGAGCGGGATTTACTGGAGCAGGAGCGTGTCGCCTGGAATCGCGAGCAGGAACTCGCCGTCGCTAAACTGACGCCGCCGGCCTCCGATGAATCGTCCCTTGAGACGCCGTCCAGCACGACGGGGCGGAATGAAGACTATCAGATGTTCTATGACGACCTCGCGCCGCTGGGCTCGTGGTATGACTGCCAGGATTATGGCTATGTCTGGCAGCCGGCGGTGTGTATCACTGACAATACATGGCGGCCGTATACGCTCGGTTCCTGGGCGAATTGCGATCAGGGCTGGGCGTGGTGCTCCGATGAACCGTTCGGCTGGGCCTGTTATCATTACGGGCGCTGGGCGCTGTTGCGCGGACGGGGCTGGGTGTGGGTGCCCGGTGACCAGTGGGCTCCCTGCTGGGTTTCATGGCGCCGGAACGACACCTACATCGGCTGGTGTCCGCTGCCGCCGGAGACCGTCTATAATCGCGACTGCACTTACGGTCCCGCCATTGACGTTGACTGCGGGATTCACCCGGGTTGCTATGTCTTCATGCCGGTGAAACACTTTGACCGGCCCTGCCGCAATTATTGTGAGGCTCCGGTCACTTGTCTCACCATCTGCAGCACCACGGTTTGTATCACCAACATCACTGTCCGGCCCGGTCGCGTGGATTGTCACGGTCCGAAATACGACTGGATCAAAGACTGCGTCCGCCGCCCGATGCCGCGCTACAAGCTGGCCAGGGAAGCGGAATTCGCCGGCGTGAGCCACCGCGGGCCCCGCTTCGAGAATGACAAGATCCGCTTCTTCGCCCCTAAAGTGCAGGCTCCGTGGAATACGCACCTCCGTCCAGCGCGTCATGGGGCACTCGACAGCAAGGAAATCGTGCGCGCGGAAAGTGGTTTGCCTGACAAACTCGCGGTCCGTTACCGCGCTGAGAAACAGGAGCGCGCGAGAGAGGCCGGGAATCTGAAAGGCGGTGCCAAAGGGATCGCCGAGCGGCAGCTGCGACTCGCCGGGCTGGAACAGGCCCGCGAGTCCCTCCGGGAGCAAAGAGCCCGCGGGCAGGCCGTCGCCAGCGCAGCCGTGCCTGACAGCGCAGCGGCTCACCCTGCGCGCCCGGAGCGCGACGAGAAGCCGCAAAACCGTCCGGGGAAACAGGTTGCCGCCGCCGCGCCGTCGTCCCGGGCTCTGCCGGTTCCTGAGACCCCATCGACTGCTTCGCCCAGTCAGCCGGGCCGTGCAGACGTGACTGCCCGCCGGGACCAATCCATCGCGCCAAAGACCGCAGTGGAACAGGCGCGCCAGGAAGAAGCCGCCCCGCGCCGCGAAGTTGCCGCAAATGATCGGGACCAGCAGGACGGGCAGTCATCCCTTCGCGCTGCGCTCGAAGAAAAGCGCCGCCAGCAAAGAGAAGCGGGGGCCGTCCGCGCGCCGATCGCTGCTCAACCCGCGATGGAGCAGCAGCCCCGCGCCGCCGAAACCGCCGCACGCCATGATTCCAACGTGCGTGCTGATGCGGTTGCCCGTGAAATGGAAAAGCAGGCAGCGTTGCGTGCGCAACTGGAGGAGAGACGCCGCCAGCAGCAGGAGGCGCAAAACGATCAGAGCAAAGCACAGGCGGCCGCCCGGCGTGACGCCATGGAGCAGCGCCGCACATCAGAAGCTGCCGCGCGCACCGAGACGGCCCGCAATGAAGCCGCCGGACGCGAGTCGGACAAACAGGCGTCCGTTCGTGCCGCCCAGGAACAGCAGCGCCGTCAGGCGGATGCTGAGGCCAAATCGGAGCAGCAGGCGCGCCAGCGTGAGGCGATGGAGCAGCAGCGCGCGGCCCACGAACAACAGCGCCGGCAGGCCGATGCGGAGGCCCAGGCCGGGCAGCAGCGCCGCCAGGCGGAGGAAATGCAGCGCCGCCAGGCGGAAACCGAAACCCGGCAGCGCCAGGCGCAGCAGGAAGAACAGCAGCGCCGCAGTGCGGAGGAGCAGCAGCAGCGCCGCCAGGCGGAGGAGTCACAACGCCGTCAGGCGGAGGCAGAATCACGGCAGCGCGATATGGAACAACGTCGTCAGGCAGAGGAGCAGCAGCGCCGCCAGGCCGACGAGCGGGCCAAAGAAGCCTCCGAACAGCAGCGCCGTCAGGCCGAAAACCAGGACCGCGAGGAACGGGGTCGCGGCAAACGCTGACCCGCGCTCCGGCACATGGCCGGGGCCAGCGGAGAAGAACCACTTGTCACTCTCCGGACCGCGTGCTTGTCTCGCGCTCTGATTTTCCTCACTGCGTCATGCTTCACGAATACCTTCCGGTCCTGATCCAAATCCTCGTCGCTGGCGGCCTTGCCGCAGGGATGCTCATTGCGAGCGTCGTTTTGGGAAAAACAGGAACGCCCAACGCGACGAAGGACTCCGCCTACGAGTGCGGCATGTTGCCCATCGGCGAGGCCCAGCCGCGTTTTAGCGTGAAGTTTTACATGGTGGCCATGCTCTTCGTGCTCTTCGACATCGAAGTTGTCTTCATGTACCCGTGGGCCGTCGTCTTCCGCGACATGGTGGCGGAGACCAGCGTTATCTTCTGGAGCATGGCGGGCTTCGCCGGCATCCTTCTCGTGGCTTATCTTTACGCGCTGAAGAAGGGCGCGCTGAAGTGGAACGACTAACCGGTCATGGTCCACCACGTGGCGCTCTATAAACTCCAGCCGGACGTCCCGCCGGACACGCTGGACGACATGATCCGCCGCACGAGGAGTCTTCTGCTCAAGATACCGGAAGTTCTCGCCGTGCGCACCGGCAAGCGAATCGAACCCGATTGTGAATGGCCGTTCTTCATCGCCATGGACTTCGAGTCGCTCGCCAAACAGGCCATGTTCCGCGATGACCCGGTGTACCTGAAATTCCTTCTCGAAGTCATTGAGCCCTATACTGCGGATGCCATGCTCATGGATTATGAGATGGATCCGGGGCGTAACGTGAAGTATTCCTGACCTACCCCTGCCCGATTCCAAACTCCTCCTTCTGAACTCTGAACTCTTTTATGAAACACCTCCTCGCACTCTTCGTCCTCGCCGGAACCGTCATTGCTGCCGACGACAAGAAGCCCGCCGCGGAAACCAAACCCGCAACGGAGGCGAAGTCCGGCGACATCGAAGCCGGGGCCCTGACATTTAAAGCGACTGCTCCCTGGGTGGCGAAAAAAGAGCCGCGCCGCATGAGCGCCGGCGGTTACACGATTCCCGGGAAAGGCGGCGCGGCCGGCGTGGAGGCGGACTTTTATCACTTTGGCGGCCCTGGCGGCGGCGGCGATGTCGAAGCCAATGTGAAACGCTGGCAGGGACAGTTCCAGCCCGGCGACGACGGCAAACTGCCGGAAGGCAAACGCGAGGAATTCGCGCTCGGCGGAAAGAAGATTCTCTTCGTCACTTTCAAAGGCACCTTTCTCTCGGGCAGTGTGATGGATGCCAAACGCACCCCGCTGCCCGCCTATACCATGACCGGCATCATCATTCCGTCCGATGACGGCAGCACGTTCATCAAGATCAATGGCCCCGATGCCGCCATGGCCGCCGCGGCGGACCAGATCAAAGCCCTCGTGAAGAGCGCTTTTCCGGCGGAGAAGTAGGGCGTGGAGTGGGCTTCCCGCCCACCGGATGACCTGTTTTCCCCTCTGCAGACTGGCAGTCTGTTAGCTCTCGCCGCAGATTCCTGTGAACAATACCCTGCGCCGCCGCGTAAGGATTTCCGACCATGTCCTTTGCCCGTCATTTCTGTTCCATCGCTCTGCTTCTGACCGGCAGTGTTGCCGCTGCGGCTGAATTCACGCCGGGGCAGTTGCAGTTCTTTGAAAACAAGGTGCGTCCCGTGCTCGCCGAAAACTGCACGAAATGCCACGGTTCGGAAAAACAGAACAACGGTCTGCGGCTCGATTCCCGCGCGGCGATTGTAAAGGGTTCCGACTACGGTCCCGTCGTCGAGCCCGGAAAGCCGGAGGTCAGCAAGCTCATCAAGGCCATCCGGCACGAGGCGGGCGTCGAAGCCATGCCCAAAACGGGCAGCAAACTGTCTGATGACGCCATCGCTGCCATTTCGGAATGGATCGCGATGGGGCTGCCATGGCCCGCGGAGTCCGCGGCCCCACCGCCGGAAAAGTGGCGTGCTCATTGGGCGTTCCAGCCGGTCAAAATGCCGGAAATTCCCGTGCCTGCTGCTTTGCCGCAGGAATTTCCCGCATGGCACGGCAGTGAACTGGACCGTGTCATTCTGAAGAAACTCACGGAATCCGGTCTCTCGCCATCCGTGCCGGCGGAGCGTCCTGCACTCATCCGCCGCGCTTCCATGGCGCTGCTGGGCTTCCCTCCCGCGATTGAAGACGTGCAGGACTTTGTGAGCGACCCCTCACCGGACGCGTGGTCGCGACGGGTGGATGAACTGCTCGCGTCGCCGCATTTTGGCGAACGTCAGGCCCGCCGCTGGATGGACACCGCCCGCTACGCCGACACCAAAGGCTACGTCTTCCAGGAGGAACGCCGCTACGCCTATGCCTACACCTATCGCGACTGGCTGATTCGTTCGTTCAACGCGGACATGCCCTATGATCAGTTTCTGATTCGCCAAATCGCAGCCGACACGGCCACCGACTGGAAGAAAGAACCATCGGATCTCGCCGCGATGGGATTCCTCACGCTGGGCCGCCGCTTTCTGAATAACCAGTCCGATATCATTGACGACCGGCTCGATGTCATCTTTCGCGGCACCCAGGCCATGACGGTCGGCTGCGCGCGCTGTCACGATCACAAGTTCGACCCCATCCCCACAGCCGACTATTACGCGCTCTACGGGGTTTTTGCGAACAGCCACGAGCCCGACGATAAACCTGAACTCAGCAAACCCGAGCGCACTCCGGAACTGGAAGCCTACGAGAAAGGTATCGCCGAACACGAGGCCAAAGCCGCTGCCTATCGCCAGGAACGGCTCGACGATTTGAAGAAACCGGACGTGCAGGCCAGGTACCGCACGGCCGCTGCGGAGGCGGGCGACCGCAACGGCGACGGCCTGCGGCGGTTTGCCAGGGAGAGAGACATCAATCAGGCCGTGCTGGCGAAGTGGGTGGAATGGCGCAGCGGCCCGGGTAAGGACGCTCCCGCTGATGCCGCGCCGCCTGCGCTGAATGAATTGAAGCCCGATGATCTCGTGGAGGGCTACAACCGCAAGGAGCGGGAGAAGCACAAGGAATTTCTTAATGCCGTGGAGCGGTTCAAAGCCACCAGCCCCGCCGCTCCGGCGCGGGCGATGGTGATGTTCGATAACAACAGCTTCAACGAGCCGGCGGTTTTCGTGCGCGGGAATCCGGGCCGCCAGGGGCCGAAAGTGGACCGGCATTTCCTTTCCGCACTCAGCGCTGACAAACCGCTCCCGCTCACTGAAGGCAGCGGACGTCTCCAACTCGCCCGCGCCATTGCTTCGCCGGAAAATCCGCTCACCGCGCGCGTTTTTGTGAATCGCCTCTGGACCGCGCTCTGCGGCGACCCGCTGGTGGACACGCCTGCTGATTTCGGTGTGCGCACCGCGCCGCCAGCCAATCCCGCACTGCTCGATTTCCTCGCCGCCAGCTTTGTCCAGGACGGATGGAGCGTGAAGAAACTCACGCGCCGCATCCTCCTCAGCGCCGCATGGCAGCAGAGCAGCGTCAGTCGCGCGGACATGGAGGCGAAAGACCCGGACAACAAATACTTCTGGCGGCAAAACCGGCAGCGGCTCGACTTCGAAGCTCTCCGCGACTCGCTTCTCCAGGTTTCCGGAACGATGGACCGCACGCTGTTCGGCAAGTCCGTGGACATTCTTACTGAGCCCTTCACCGGACGCCGCACCGTTTATGGATTCATTGACCGGCAGAATCTGCCCGGCCTTTTCCGTACGTTCGATTTCGCCAGCCCTGACAACACTGCGGCCCGCCGCTTCGAGACCACCGTGCCGCAGCAGGCGCTCTATATGATGAACAGCCCGTTCGTCGCCGCGCAGTCGCACCGCATGATCCAGGAACTGCACGCGCAGCCTGACAAAGACCCGGGCCACTGGATCACCAGCCTGCACCGCCGCATCCTTCAGCGCGAACCCTCCGCTGAAGAACTCGACGCTCACCTCCGCTCCGTCGAAGCCTTCCACCGCGAGCCGCGCCAAACGGCGACACGCTGGCAAAATGGCTCCGGTCATTACGACGAAGCCGCGAAGTCCGTGAGTTTCACTCCGTTCCCGTGGTTTGGAAAAGAACGCTGGTCCGCTTCAGAACAGTTTCCTGACCCTCAGATGGGCCACGTCCTGCTGGATGCCAAAGGCGGCCACCCCGGCAACGATGCCGCGCACGCCGTCATCCGCCGCTGGAATGTGCCGGAAGCCGGCACCCTTCGCATCACCGGAGAAGTCACGCTCCCTGACAAAAACAGCCGCGGAGTGAAAGCCCTCATCGTCCACAGTGGCAAAGGCGTGCTCTGGAAAGCCGATGTCCCCGGCGGCGGCAAAGCCGTTGCCGATCCCGGCACCATCGCCGTCAAGCCAGGCGACACGATAGACTTCATCCTCGACAACGCCGGCGATCCCAACAGCGACAGCTTTCAGTGGCCGCCCGTCATCCGCGACACCATGTCCGGCCTCAT
>JANNVM010000549.1:0-6384 GCA_031414455.1 Verrucomicrobiota bacterium | reverse complement strand
GGCGGCGGCATCTGGGTGAATGGAGGAACGGTGAGCATGGTTCACTGCACTCTGTCAGGCAATAATCCCCAGGCTCTTTTTATGTCTGGCACCCTGACGCTGGAGAATTCCATCCTTGCCGGCAATACGGGAGGCGATTTCCTGGCCAATACTGCCTACACCCGCATCGGCACTAACTTCATCGGCACCGCCACAGGGAATGCCGGCACCGGTCCCGCAGCACTAACGGGCGACGCCCGGCTCGGCCCGCTGGCCCGCAATGGCGGCCCAACGGCCACGATACATCCGCTGCCCGGCAGTCGGGTGCGAGATCAGATTTCCACCACCTCCGTGACGACGGATCAGCGCGGCGTCGCGCGTCGCCAGTGGGGTGCGTCCGACATCGGAGCCGTGGAAGCGGGCATCCAGGCGGACTGCGCATGGGAAGTGCGCGATGTCTTCAACTCGCCGGCTACCTCCCTGCTCAATCTGGCGAATGTCGATGGAATGCTGGCCAATCCCGGTGCCACGCAGTTCACGGGCACGGTGCCGGTGATCAATTTCAGCGACCTCAATGGCAGCCCGAACAATGGCTTCTTCCCGACGGGCGACAGTCTCTTCCTTTCCGACAACCAAACGCCGCAGGGCCTCATCAATCAGGACGACGACAGCTTCGCCACCCAGGCCCGGGCCTTCATCACCATCACCGCGGACAGCGACTACACGTTCGGCTTCTCCAGCGACGACGGCGCGCGGCTGCGACTCCATTCCACCAATGGCGGGGCCAATCCCGTCTTCACCAGCAGCACGCAAATCGGGGGCGGCAATCCCAACAATCCCGCCCACAACGGCAACGCCCTCACCTTTGACGCCCCCACGGGCAACTCCGCCACGCTGGGTGTCGCCCATCTGGCACCGGGCGTGTATGGCGTGGAGTTCACCATGTGGGAAGACTTCGGCGGCTCGTCGGCGGAGGTGATTTTCGCCACGGGGGCTCAGACGGCCTTCGGTGCCAACTTTTCCCTTCTGGGCGGAAACCTGCTGACTCGTACACCAGGAGCCTCCCGTCCGGTGAATGATGATTTCTCCGCTGCCTTGCCGCTGAGTGGCGCGGTGGTGCACACAGCGAGCTGCAATGCCGGAGCGACGATCGAGCCGGGGGAACCTGTCAACGTCCCCAACTTTGGCCTGACGGACCGCACCAAGTCCGTCTGGTGGACATGGACCGCTCCGGCCACAGGCGGCTATCAGGTGGATACCATCGGCAGTAATTTCGACGTGGAGCTTGGCATTTTGACCGGCACTGCCGTGAATGCCCTGACAGAAATCGCCTATGACAGCGATTCAGGCGGTGGGGCCACCTCGCGGCTGAATTTCGGGGCCACCGCAGGCGCAGTGTATCGCATCCAGGTCTCCGGCTGGGTCGGGCAGGAGGGGAACATCCTCCTCAACATCGGTCCTTCGATCAATGCGGCCCCGTACTTCACCGGCGGAGCCAACCAGAATGTCTTCACCAATGCCGGGCCGCAGACGGTGTCCGGCTGGGCCACCAGCATCAGCCCGGGCGCGCCGTGGGAAACCACGCAGCAGGTGAACTTCATCGTCACCTCCAACAACCCGAACCTCTTCCTCCTGCCCCCGGCCATTGATGCCAGCGGCACCCTAACCTACACGCCCGCTCCCGGGGGCGGCGGCTCCGCGATCGTCAGCGTGCAACTCCACGACAACGGCGGCACGGCCAATGGCGGCGTGGACACGAGCGCCATCCAGACCTTCAGCATCGCCACGAGCCTAAGCCCCACCACCGGCACCCCGCTCACCATCAATGCCGGCGGCACCGGCAGCGGCACTGCGGTCATTTCTCAGAACTTCAACACCGTCGGCACCGGCTCGCCCCTCTGGGTGGACAACAGCACCGTGCCCGGCTGGTATGCGCAGATCAACGACGGCGTCACCCCCGCAGGCACCTTCCAGGCCAGTGATGGAGTCACCGCCCTCACCGGACTCATCAACTGCGGCACCGCAGGCGCCTTCGACCGGGCACCCGGCTCCAAAGCCACCAGCACCGGAGCCATCGCCAACATTTCCTACGCCGTCGTTGTGCGTAATGTCGGGAACCTGCCCGTCCGCCTCTCCCGCCTCCGCTATGCCCAGGAACTCTGGCGCAGCGGCTCGGCAGCCAGCCCCGCCCAGGTGGAAAAAGTCAGCACCTTTTACGCTATCAGCAATGCCCCGCTGGCCAGCATCGCTTCCGGCCCTACTGCCGCCGTTGCTGCCGCCGGTACCGGATTCACTGCCCTGCCCCCGGGGGCCAGCACCCTGATCGGCAGCGCCACAACCAACACCGCCCTTGATGGCAATGTCCCCGGCAACCGCGCCCTCGTGGATTTCGCGCCCCTCGTCTCCGACCTCTCCGCCATCTTCCCCGGCCAGTATCTCACCCTCAAGTGGACTGACCCCAACGAGGCCACTGGCACTGACGGCCACCAGGCCATCGACGATGTAACGCTCGACTTCACCGAACTCCCCTGCGCCATTTTCGCCGCCGCCACCAGTGTCCTCCGCCAGCCCGGAGGCAACCCCGGCGACCCTGCCGATGACACCGTGGACATCACTCTCAACGTCGTTGGTGCCGGTACGTTCAGCCCCGCTGGCTGGAGCATCACCGGACCACCCACTAGCGGCCTCGTCGGTCTTGCCGGCAACTACGGAGTTCCCCGCGCGCTGCCCGGGCTAGCGGTGAGCAATTTCACCACCCCGCTTGTCTTCGGCCTCAGGGATGCCGCCAACATCAACTGCACCACCACCGCCACCATCGCCCTGCCGCTCGCCCTCGGCTTCAATAACCTTGCGGTGCCCCTCACCTACATCCAGTCCAGCACCACCCCGGCCATCTTCCGCCAAACAGCCGCCGGCAGCGTCAATGAACTCACGATGGACCCCGGCACCGCCGTCCTCACCACGGACGCCATCACCCTCATTCCTGGAACGGAAAAATGCCTCGTCCTCACAGTTCTCGTGGACGATACCAGCATCTCCAGCGGCTTTGAGGCACTCGATACTTTGAAAGTCGAAGTCCTCTCCGCCACCCCCGGCGGCACGGTCATCGAGACCCTCACCCACGACTACGACCTCAACGGCGACGGTTTCATCTCCGGTGGTGCCGCCGCGCTGGTTGATGAGTTCAACCTTGAGCAAAAAGATGTCACGGTGAAGTGGACCAGCACTTTCCTCCTCGTAGGCACCTTGCCCGCAGACGCCACCAGCGTCCACCTGCGCTTCACCGGCACCATCGACGGCAACGTCGCCGGCACCAGCAGTGAGATCTATCGAATCAGGGACCTCACCCTCATTCCGTGCGCCGACCCGGATGCCGACGGCGTCCACTCGGCCTGGGAATGGGCTCACGGCACCAATCCAGCCGACCCCAACAGCTACTACCGTATTCTCGGCCTCACTTCCACTCCGGTCGGGACCACGGCATCGTTTGCGAGCGTCATCGGTCGCACCTATCAACCGCTGCTCTCCACCGCTCTCGGCGCGTGGAGCCGCGAGGGGACGCCCATCGTGGGAGACGGCACCAATCTATCCCATTTCTTCCCCCGGGCGGATCCCCGCCGGTTCTACCGCTACCTCGCCACTCCCGTGCAGACCATTGTGCCCTGAGCCCGCGTCACACGGTTGACCTCCTCCGCCACCGGGAATTCCGCAGCCCCGGGGCTCCGGGTTCTGCGGTGCCGGCTTCCCGTGCGGTTTCAGTTCCAGACGGTATGATTGCTTAACGCGGTGCCTCTACGCTGCGCAGGAGAGCGGTGATGACGTCATCCACTTTCTGGCCGCTGATGGCGAGTTCCGGCGCGAGAGTCACGCGGTGGCGGAGCACGGGAAGCGCGGCCTGTTTGATGTCGTCGGGAGTAACGAAAGTGCGGCCTGACAACAGCGCGAAAGCTTTGGCCGTCTTCACGAGACTGATGCTGCCGCGGGTGCCGGCACCGAGGGTCAGGCCCTGGATTTCACGTGTGGCGCGCACGATGCGGACGGCGTAGGCGGTAACCTCAGGCTGGCACTGCACGGCAGCGGCCGTTTGCTGGAGCGCGATAATTTCCGCCGGACCGCACAGTTGCGGAATGGCCGCAGTGTCGAGCGCGCCGCTGCCGGTGCCGCTGGCCACGGCGTTGACGATACGCTCCTCCTCCTCCTGCGAGGGATAGTCCACGATCACCTTCATCAGAAACCGGTCGAGCTGAGCCTCGGGCAGCGCGTAAGTGCCTTCCTGTTCGATGGGATTCTGGGTGGCCAGCGTCATGAACGGCGGCGTTAGGGGCAGCGTCTGGCCGTCAATCGTCACCTGCCATTCCTGCATGACTTCGAGCAGCGCTGACTGCGTCTTGGCCGGCGCGCGGTTGATTTCGTCGGCGAGCAGAAGATTGGCGAAGACCGGGCCGCGGCGCAGTTTGAATTCCTGACGTCCCATGTCGTAAAGCGTATGACCCGTGACGTCACCAGGCATCAGATCGGGTGTGAACTGGATGCGCCGGAAGACGCCGCCGAATGTCCGGGCCAGCGCCAGCACGAGATGTGTTTTACCGAGCCCGGGCTTGCCTTCGAGCAGCACATGGCCGCCGGCGATAAAAGCCACGAGCACCTGATTGATCACTGCGGGCTGGCCGAGAAATACGGTGCCGAGATGATGTCGCATCGCGTTGAGCAGTGCGGAGGCGTTTGCCCAGGCGTCGTATTCTGCGGCAGGGGCGACAGGTTCAGGAATGGAGGGAAGGGCAGGGGGCTGCCAGGAAGGAGTGGTCATGGGAATGAAAAATGCAGAATGCAGAACAGAGAAACAGAGAATGAGGAATGCACCTATCCTCCAAGGCAGTTGCGGAGTTGCTGGAGGGTCGCGGCGGCGGTGATGATGTCGGATTTTTCGGAAAGATCGGAGAGCGCCTGCTGCACAGTGACTGGCTGCAGACCGGAGCGGGTGGCGAGCTGTTCGATGAAGCCGGGGGCGTCAGGGTGCAAGCCGCTGCGGGCGGCGGCCTGAAGGACCGACATGCGTGCGGAACCGAGGAGCGCTCCGGGGCCGGCGCGGTCTGAGAGGAACGTGCCGGCTTCATCGAGTTGCGTGCCGAAATGGCGGACGCTGCCGTTGTCAGTCGGAAGGGCCGGGCCGAATCGCGGAAGGTGACGCCACAGCCAGAGCGCGATGAGCAGCACGGTGGCGGCGAGCGGCATCCAGGCGTGGTCCATGAGCATTCCCCAGAGATTCACTTTGCTGCTGCTGATGAAGAGCACTGAGGTGGCATGTTCCTGCCCGATGATCCGGTGCAGGATGGCGGCATGATCGTCTTCATCGAGCCAGCGGTTCCGGAATGGCGTGGCGGACGCGAGCAGCGTGATGCGGCCGGCGTTACGACTGAAACTGGCGAGAGTAGTTGCATTCTCATCGCCCGCCACGATGTCAGGAGCCTGCCAACTGGCATCCAGAGCGCCTTTGCTGTGGCTCTCTAATTTCAAAGCCTCACCGTCGCCAAAATCCACTTCTCCGGACCCGCCGCCGCCTTTGGGGAGAAACTTCACGTGGAGTTCCTCCAGCAGCGGATGTTTGTCAGGAATGGCCGGGTCAACGTGATCCCGCCAGTCATTGCGAAAGCGGTCGGTTCCCTCGCACGCGACGATAAGATGGCCGCCGCGCGCGGCCCAGGAAATCATCTGTCGCGCCGAGCCCCGGGAGTTGATAGCCTCTATGGGAAGAAAGAGCGCGGTGTCCGTGTCCGGCATCGTGCCGAGAGTGGCGCGTGTGGCGGCTGGCGTGCCGAGGCGCTCCAGCGTGCGCTCCGCCGCCAGCCAGGGATTGGCTTTGGCTGCGCCCTTATAACCGACAGTGGTTTCCTCCCACGTCACTTCTTCACCGCTGGAACCACCGCAGCCTGGCAGCAGCAGCGCGGCGAAGGGAATGAACAGCCACGCAGCGGCGCTGGCGGCCGCGGGCGTGGCGCGCTGGCGCAGGGAGAATGGCCACTGGTCGCACAATTGTTTCATCGGTCCGGCGTCCGGCGGGACTTCAGCGTAGGCGCAGTTGACCCACACAGCCGTCAGGGTCTCGAAAAAGGAAACGCGCACCACGTCGGTGAGCTGCTGCGTATGACGGAGGCAGTCGCCTTCCGTATCGCTCTCATGCACCGGCAGCGCGGCGCGGTCCACGAGCCATGCGAGCGCGCCGCGGTAGAGCAGACGCAGGGCGTCCGCCGGCCGGCCGGCCTCGTATTCGCGCCATGCCGCCTGCGGGATGTCTTCCGGCAGGGATTCCGGCGCGAGATCCATACCCATGACGACGCGCGGCCCGGTTCTGGCATTGTCTCCGCCGCCGGAGCGTCCGCGGCGCAGCGCGATGCGGTTTTGCCAGAG
>JANNVM010000548.1:0-1663 GCA_031414455.1 Verrucomicrobiota bacterium | reverse complement strand
GGAGCGGAGGCGGCTGAGGCCGGCCTCGTCGAGGGCAAGGGCGTCCTCGTTGAAGAGCGTCACCGAGCCGGAGTCCGGCCGGTCGAGCGTGCCGAGGATGTGGAGGAGTGTGCTTTTTCCGCAGCCGCTGGGGCCGGTGATGGCGATGGTTTCACCGGGTGCGATGCGCAGATCCACGCCGCTCAGGACTTCCTGCACCGGTGTGTGCGGAGTTGACTGATAGGATTTCGAAACCTGGCGGAGAATGGCGATGTCGGACATGAGGGGGAATTGAAGTCTAAAGGATGAATGCTGAAGTATGAAAGGGGAAGCCGCATCCGGCGACTTTCATCCTTGAGCCTTCATCCTTCATCTTTTTTATTTCGCCTGCTTCACGTAGCTGTCCTGCAGCTCCTGCCAGCGAGCGGCCATGCGCAGCACGCGGTCCGGCTGGGCGGCTGCGAGATTGTGCGACTCGGCGCGATCCGTTTTCAAATCGTAGAGTTCCCAGTCGCCGGGTCCGGCCGACACGATCTTCCAGTCACCCATGCGGAGCGCCTGGTTTTGCTCGTGGTGGAAGAAAAGGAAATCGCGCGTGACTCTGCCGTCTTTGGCAAAAGTGGGGACCAGGCTGCGGCCCGGCAACGCCGGAGCGGCGGTCGCGGGTGCGCCGGCGATTTCCAGAACCGTCGGCATCACATCAATGACGTGCCCCATGTCATGGCGGAGAGCCCCGCGGTCAGCGATGCCGCGAGGCCAGTGGACGATGAGCGGCGTGGCGATGCCGCCCTCGTGGACCCAAATCTTGTGACGGCGGAACGGTGTATTGCTCAGACTGCTGCCGCCAGGCCCGAGACAGAGGAACGATCCCGCAGAGCCTGGAGCGGCAGCGCGGTCGTGACCGTCGCCACGCACCAGCAGTTCGGCACTCGCGCCGTTGTCCGAGAAGAAAAGGATCAGCGTGTTTTCCATCGCGCCCATCGCCTGCAACTGATCGAGCACGCGACCGGTTTCGCGGTCCATGCGATCCACCATTGCCGCGTGAATCGCCATCTTCGTCGCCTGGAGTTCCCGCTGTTCGCCGGTGAGCGAGTCCCACGCTCTGGCCTGTCGCATTTCCCCCGGACCGATGAGCGCCGCGTCCGACTCCTTGCCGCTCGGTGCGGTCACGTCCGGCTCCAGCGGCGGCAACTCGCCCGTCGCGAGGCCCAGCTTTTTCATTCGCTCAAACCTCTCTGTCCTCAGCACGTCCCAGCCTTTTTTATATCGCTCCCGGTACTTCGCGATGTCTTCCGGCAGCGCGTGCAGCGGGAAGTGCGGCACGGTGAACGCGAGGTAAGCAAAGAACGGCTGCGCCGGGTGCTGCGCCGCGTGATCCTTGAGGCAGCCGATCATGTGATCGGAGAATGCGGTCGTTGTATAGAAACCGGTGCCTGGCTTCACCGCCGGCAGCCGCTTGTCATCCTCGATGAGATTCCGCGGATTGAAGTTCCGGTCGTGGTCTTCAAGTTGCAGCGAGCGATCGAACCCCGCATCTGCGAGAGGTTTTGGGGCGCCGGGCACGTGCCATTTGCCCGTGTGATAGGAACGGTAGCCCAGCGGCTTCAGCTTCTGCGGCAGAGTTGCCGCCCATTCCGGAAGCCGCCCCTGCTTCGGATCCGCGCGCACCTGCTGCGGATAATAG
>JANNVM010000547.1:0-2074 GCA_031414455.1 Verrucomicrobiota bacterium | reverse complement strand
CCTCGCCGCGCGCATTGATGCCCTGGCGGTGCAGTTGAGCGACACCGGGGCGGTGGATTCGCCGCAGAAACGCAATTTCATCAAATGGGGCACGCTCGGCACTCAGACCACCGGCTTTCAGGCATTCCTTCCCGTCAACCTGCGGAGCGCCTCCGAAACGTGGGCCGGCCATGTGCAGTATGTGAAGGACTGGGCTGCACTGCGCTCCACCTGGATGGACTCGCAATTCACCGCCATGCCTGTGGCGGGCATTCCCTCCGGCACCGTGACCGCCGGTACCACAGTGACACTCACTTCCCCACAAACCGTCTATGTCACACTCGATGGAACGGACCCCCGCCAGCCCGGCGGCGCACCGAACGCCGCGGCCACCGTGCTGCCGACCGGGGGCAGTCCGTCCGTGACGATCAATTCCACGAGCCACCTCCTTGCCCGCGCCCGCACGGCGGCAGGTGAATGGAGCGCTCCGCTCGATCTTTGGTTTATCGTCGGCCAGGTGGCCACCCCGGCTTCGCTCATCGTCAGCGAACTTCAGTATCATCCCGCAGACCCGACTGCCGCCGAGCAGTTGCCCGATGGATCACTCACCGATGGCGATTTTGAATTCATTGAATTGAAGAACATCAGCGCCACCACGTTAGATCTCTCCGGGGCCTCGTTCGTTGATGGCATCGAATACAGCTTCCCCTCCGGCAGCCTCCTCGCGCCGGGCGCCACGCTCGTGCTTGTCTCAAATGCAGCCGCATTCCCCCGCCGCTACGGTGCCGCGATTTCTGTGTTCGGTGACTATGGCGGACAACTCGACAACACTGGTGACCGCCTTGAATTGAGGTATCCATTCGGCGCTCCGGTGCTGGCCTTCACATGGCGTGACGACTGGCACACGCCGACCGACGGTGCCGGCTACTCGCTCGTGGCGCGCGATCAGAATGCCGCCGCCGATGGCAATCTGCCGTCCTCGTGGGCCATTAGCGCACAGACCGGCGGCTCACCCGGCATCACCGCCGGCGGATATTCCCTGACATTTGAAAGCTGGCGGCACTATCATTTCACTGCCGCAGAGCAACTTCAGCCCGGCCTCGCCGGCCCGCAGGACGACCCGGATGGCGACATGTTAGTAAGTCTCGTGGAATACGCCCTCGGCACTGATCCCCGCAGCATGACCCCGCAGACCGAGCTGCCGCAGATTGGGCAGGTCCCCGCCGGAAACGATGTTTTCCTAACGCTCACATGGACGCGGCCGCTGCGAACGCTCGACCTGACCTATACTCCCGGTTTCTCCTTCGACCTGACCAACTGGAGTCAGGACAGCGTCAATGCCGGGGCCGGTCCTCCACCTGGTGATGGATTGGAAACGGTAACCTATCGGGGATTAATGCCGGTGGCCCCGCAAACCCGGGGCTTCGGCCGGCTTCAGGTCAGCAAGCCGTAACAACTGTCAGTTCACAGCCCGGCTCTCACGACCGGCTCTCGGGGATTTCCATTGGTATCCTGGTGGAGGACCGTTATCATGCGGGCGTCGTCAGCCTAAACCGCCACGGGGCGCAGTGTCGCTGGAGGAACATTTATGAAAAACATCGCTGAGTATTTTCGCCCTTCTCTACGGAAGCTTTTCGCCTCTTTGTGCTGGTTGGTGACCGCTGCTTTGTTGACCACGCCAGTGAGTGTTTTTGCAGCGGGCGGTGACCTCGATCCCGTTTTTGGAGCCAATCCCGGTCCTGTTTTGATCTCTGAGGGGCGTAACCGTGGGAATGTCCATGTGTCTGTGATTCAGCCGGACGGGAAGATCCTCATCAGTGGCGGTTTCACCAGCTACAACGGCATCCCGCGCAACAGCTTCGCGCGATTGAATCCCGATGGTTCGCTCGATCTGAGCTTTGCTTCGACCGGGGGCACGGGTATCTTTGGTGGTTTAATAAGGGCCATCGCTCTACAACTCGACGGGCGGATTCTCGTCGGCGGCTATTTTGACACTTTCAATGGCACTCCGCGTAAGTGCCTCGCCCGGCTGAATGCTGACGGCTCGCTCGATCCAACTTTTGACCCCGGGGGAGGCGCGGCAGGCTTAGGTGGG
>JANNVM010000546.1:0-4248 GCA_031414455.1 Verrucomicrobiota bacterium | reverse complement strand
GGCGTGCGCGATGCCTTGAAGGACGATCCCAAGCGCGAGTTCGGCATGATCCATCGCTTCCACTGGACCGCGCAAAGCGACATCCTCAACGCGTTCAAAGACTATCCGGGTCCGTTCGAGTTCAGCTTCAAGCATTCGGTGGCCCACATGTATTCGATCCCGAATCCACCCTTCATCCAGCCGCTCCTGGAAAACCTCGCGCCCGGCAGGAAGACCTGGCTCACCGTGCGCAACGACGACATCTATACCTTCCGTTTCGGCGATCCGGCCTACGCCCGCGAATACATTCTCAACATGCCCCCGGCAGACAAACTGGCCGGCTTTTACATGGGACCGGATGGCTATGTCTGGGGCCGCGACTTCCTCGAGCGCAATCCCGCCCCCGGCCCGCGTCCGCTCGTGATGGAGAAGCAGTGGTATTCCTTCATGCTCTGGGGGCGGCTGGCTTACGATCCTTCGCTGCCGGACTCGCGCTTCGAGCAACTGCTGGCGGCGCGGCATCCCACCGCCTCGTCACCACAGATCTTCCGTGCGCTGCAAGGTGCGGCACAGGTCATGCCGCTGACCACGCGTTTCTTTTGGGGCGACATCGATCTCAAATGGTTTCCCGAGGCTTGCCTGAGCCATCCGAGGAGCAAGGGCTTCTACACTGTGCGCCACTTCATGGAAGGCAGCTCCATGCCAGGCGCGAACGTGCTGTGCATCCGCGACTGGCGCGTGCGCCTTGCTGCCCGGAAGCCGATGGGGGAAACTACTCCGCTCGAAATCGCTGCTGCGCTCGACGGTGTGGCGGCTGAGACGTTCGCCGCGCTAGCGCAACTCCGCGAGGCCGCGAAGCAGGACACCGAACTCCAAAAAACCGTGAACGACTGCGAAGCGCTGGCCTCGCTGGGCCGCTATTATGCGTCGAAGATTTGCGGAGCCTGTTCGCTGGCCCTTTTTGACGTGAACGGCGACAAGTTCGAGCACGCCGCCGCGCTGCGCCACCTCGGCGACGCCCTGACCCACTGGAAGCACTATGCCGCCGTGCGCGACGTCCATTATGTCCCGGCCCTCTACAATCGCGTGGGCTTCGTGAACATCAGCGCGTTGACCGAAAAGGTGGCCGCCGATCTCGACATCGCGCGCACCTGGAAACCCGGCACCCTCAAAGACGACGGCAAACGCTCCGGTTCCGAAAAGGGCTTCCGCAAATAGCAGGCGGCACCTGAGACAACTTTTGAATCAACAGACGACACCTATGAAAACAAAATGGATAAAGACGATTGGTGTGTTGTGCATGCTCCACGCGTGCGTGGCAGGCGCGGCAGAAGAACCTGATTCGAGACCCATCGGGATATCGGTCAAAGACGGCTGGGTGACGGTCGTCCCGACCGAGTTCCAGGGCGCAATCAACAATCCGCTCAAAGGCTTCCGCGATTACAAGAAGGATGGCTACGGGCTTTTGAAGCGCCAATACATCAAGTGGAGCGACATCGAGGTCAGCGCGGAGGACACCGTGGAGCGCATCATCGCCCACACCAGCAAGATCACGAGAGCCAGGGGCAAGCGCTTTGAGGAACTGAACATCAAGCTCGTGCCGCGTGTGTATCTCGACTGGAATGGTGAACCCGGGACAGAGAAAGACCCAAAGCAGCATTGGCCCGCTGACTTACAGACCTTCGACTACGACAGCCCCGCTTTTCAGGACCGGCTGCGGCGGCTGGTGGAGAAGCTGGGGCAAGCCTGGGACAACGACCCGCGCATCTTTGCCGTGCAGATGGGTCTCATCGGCCGCTTTGGCGAGCATCACAATCCCGCGCCGACGAAAAAGCAACGCCGCCTGCTTGCGGAGGCATTTCAGAAAGCGTTCAAGAACAAGCCCGTGCTGGTCCGGCACAATGACGCGGAGTTCATGCAGGCTGGATTCGGCATCTACTATGACACTTTTGCCAATCTCGACCGCGAGACACCCGATGGACCCAAAGAGCAATTTCCCTGGCAGGTCACGCATGTGTATCCCGATATCTGGAAACGTGCGCCCATCGAAGGCGAGGTGGAATACAACTGGCAGCAGAGGAAAGAGAGCGCGAAGCCCAAGGAGACCTTTGGCATCACGCCCGATGAAACGATGAAGGTGCCGGCCTACCGCCGCTACATGACCGACAAAATCCGCCGCTACCACGCGAGCTACCTCGGCTGGATTGACGACTACGACGACTCCAACCGCGAGGTGCTCGCGGGTGCGGCAGAGCTGCAAAAAGCCTTCGGGTATCGCTTCGTACTCGATTCCGCAGGTTATCCCCTCGTCGTGCAGCCGGGGGGAAAACTGGCGGTGAAGCTGACCGTGCGGAACACCGGCAGCGCCCCCTTTTACCTCGACTGGCCCGTGGCCGTCGCACTGCTCGATCCCGAAACGAAAAAACCCGTGTGGTCCGTACCGCTGGCGGGCGTGGACCTTCGGAAATGGCTGCCCGGTGAGGATTGGGACAGCGGCGTCTTCGCCTATCGCCGCCCCGCCGTGCCGCATCACGCTGACGGCCAGGCCACGCTGTCGCAGGACATCAAGCCGGGCCAATACATCGTCGCCCTTGCCATCCTCGACCGTCAGGGCGGCCTGATGCCGAGCGCACGATTTGCGATGGAGAACTACTTCCGCGGCGGCTGGCATCCGCTCGGGTTCATCGGCGTCGGCGAGGTCCCGAAGGAAGCCGCTTTGAAAGATGTAAAGTTCGACAGTCCCGCCTTCGACGACAGCCTTCATTACAAGGTGCCGGAGAAATTGCTGGCCGTGAAAACACCGCCCGTGCCTCAGGTAAAAGCCGTGCCGCCATGGATCCCGGATCCCCAAGAGGAACTCATCAACCCGTGGCGCTACTGGACGCTGGAGACGAGCACTGGGAATTTGGAAAAACAAATCCGCGCGGATGGTCCGGTGGAAAATCCCGCCGGGCACCGGGTGATGCGGGTGGCCGGGGAATATGGCCCCAATTCCAGCGTGAACTACACTTTCCCCAATGACGGCAAGCTCGACCGTGGCCGCTATCGTTTCGCGTGCCGGGTGCGGGGCACGGCTGGTCAGTCGGCGGGATTCATGGTGGCCGACGGCTGGCGCGGCATTGCCCCGGAGACTGCCATTCCGCTGACATCGGAATGGCGGGAGCACATCGTCGATTTTGAAATCAATGACTCCTTTAAAGATGAGACCCGCCTGCGTTTCGTCCTGCCCCGGGATGTCGCGGGCGAGTTTGATCTCACTGACGTAAGACTTCGGAATTTGCAGGCTCCTCCTGTGCAAGACAAGTAACTCTTCGAAGGCGGCGCTCGATGTCTGACGCAAGGAACCCGTCGCCCCCGTCTTCCCCGGCAGCCGCTCAGGTCGCTCTCCGGCGTTGCCCTGTCCTGCCGCCCGGCGGAATTGCCCTGAACCACGAAGCGTCACCGCACCAGCAGGAAGATGACCATCCCCCCCATTGCAAAACCCACTCGCCCAACTATCAGTTAGGCTTTAGGGATGATGCATTTTGCAGTGACCGCTGACAGTAGTTGCAGCCTTGATTCGATCACCGCGTCTGCTGAAACACCCGCACCCACTCGATGCGGCTGAAGCCCGCTGCTCCCGGCTCGCCGAAGTCCTGCGGGCCGGCGCTGTTGGGCATTTTGCCGATGCGCATTTGTGATGGCTGGCCAGCGAACTGGCTGCGCGGGAACGAAGCGATCTCTTCCGGCAGGTCGCCCATCGCCGGGCCGCCGGCGACGATTTTGATAGACTCTTTGTCCCAGCGGACGGTGAACTCGACGGGGGCGCGGGCGGTAATGGAGGCATCAAGGCTGTCGGTGCCGCCGCCGTACACACTGAGGCGTCCGTCCTGGCGAATATTGGCGCGCAGGGTTTTGCCGTCGGACCAAATGAGGGCGAGGCCCGGGCCCCATTGCTGGCCCTCGTCTTTGCCATCCTGCCAAAGCCGGGTACTCACGGCTCCGGCTTCGGCGGGGATGGTGCGTTCGAGGTAGGCGTGAACATTGGCGGGTGCCTGGAGGACGTAGCCGGCGTCGAGTTTGCCGCTGTCCCTGGCGTGCGGGGAGAGGACGGGCGTCCATGAATTGTCGAGGCCGCGGGTGAAGTCTTCGTCCATGAGGACAGGGCCGAGGGCGGCCTGCGGCGCGGCGGCTTCGAGGGCGTGGTCCTTCTCGTCGAGGATGAAGACGGTGCCGGCGTAAGGCTTGAGCAGCACCGTAGTGGGGACATCCTGTCCCCCGGTCGGAGGC
>JANNVM010000545.1:0-38441 GCA_031414455.1 Verrucomicrobiota bacterium | reverse complement strand
AAGATGAACGACTTGCCGCCGACCATCGCCTGGTCATGGCTTTCGACGTAGGAGATGGCGCGCTCTTCGCCACGGTGATTCGTTAGTTCGTGCCACAGCCACGCCATGCTCCAGTCCTCGTCGCGAATGTCCTTCGCGAGTTTGAACCAGCAGTCCGGCATGCCCATGGCGAGACGATAGTCGAAGCCGACACCGCCCTCCTCCACCGGGGCGCCGAGCCCGGGAAATCCGCTGACATCTTCAGCCACGGTGATGGCGCCGGGCCGGGCTTCGTGGATGAGGATGTTGGCGAGCGCGAGGTAGGTGACGGCTTCTTCATCCACGTTGTCGCTGAAGTAGTCATCGTAGCTGCTGAAGGGTTTGCCGAGCCCGTGGTCGCGATAGAGCATGGACGTGACGCCGTCGAAGCGGAAGCCGTCGAAGCGGAATTCCTCCAGCCAGTAGCGGAGATTGGAGAGCAGGAAATGCTGCACGGGGAGCTTCGCGTAATCGAAGCAGCGCGAATCCCATGCGCTGTGTTCGCCGCGCGGGCCGCCGTGGAAAAACTGCCAGAGCGAGCCGTCGTAGCAGGAGATGCCTTCCATTTCGTTTTTCACCGCGTGCGAATGCACGAGGTCCATGATGACACGCAGGCCCAGCCCGTGCGCGGCATCCACAAGGGCCTTCAATTCCTCCGGCGTGCCGAAGCGCGACGACGGCGCGAAGAACGAGCCGGCATGATAGCCGAACGATCCGTAGTAGGGATGCTCCATCACGGCCATGAGCTGGATGGTGTTGTAGCCCGCCGCGACGATGCGCGGGAGCATCTGATCGCGGAACTCCGTCCATGTGCCGACGCGAGGCACTTCCAGCGCCATACCGGGATGGGCTTCGTAGATTTTGACAAACGGCGGCGGCGGCGGCGCGGAGTGCTGCCATTCGTAATCGGCCGGCGGTGCCCACACGCGGCCGGAAAACTTCAGCGTTAGCGGATCCTGGTGCATGAAGCGGCCCCACGCCGGGAGCCGTTCGCCGCTGCCGCCTGACCATTCCATTTTGACATGATAGTGCTGACCGTGGACGAGCGCTCCGGCGGGCAGGCGCAGTTCCCACTCTCCTTTTTCGTTCACGCGCGCGGCGCGAAATTTATCGAACTCCACCCAGCCGGAAAAATCGCCGATCAGGACGAGGCCGGTCGCGTTGGGAGCCCAGTCGCGATAGACCCACGAGTCGTCAGGCTTGCGATGCAGACCGAACCATTTGTGCCCCTGCGACCACTCCCACAACGACGCACCTCCGGTCAGGTCCTGAACCGCCGCAACTGCGCGGTCACGCCGCGCCTCGACAGCCGGAAAGTAGGGAGAGAGCCAGCCGTCGTCAGTAAAACGGCTGCGTGTGGGAGGCAGGAGTTGATTCATGCGGGCGACGATGCGTCCGGACCATGATCCCGGGAAACGAGCGGCCGGTCGAGCATGGTTTCGTAGATATCCATGTAACGCTTGGCCGCGGCTTCGTGGCTGAACTCGACCGGGCTTTCGCGCATGACGCGGGCGATTTGTGCCGCGCGCACGCCGGCAGGCAGCGCGTAAAATTTCAGCGCCTCATCAATGGCCCAGCGCAATCCGCCGGTGCCATAGACATCGAAGCGGAACCCGTTGCCCGTACTGCGCTCCAGACTCAACGGCCGCACGGTGTCATGCAGTCCGCCGGTGGCGTGAACGATCGGCAGCGTGCCGTAGAGCGGGCTGATCATCTGGGGCAATCCGCAGGGCTCGAAGAGCGACGGCATGACCATGAAATCAGACGCTGCATATCCGAGATGCGAAAGTTTTTCATCGAAATCCACCACGGCTACGCGTCCGTCGAGGTGGTGATGCCTGACAATGTCATGGAAGTGCTTCTGGTGCGGGCCATCGGCCACCACGGCTACCTGGAGGCCCTGATCCCAGTAGTCAGAGATGGTCTGATAGAGGATGTCGGAGAAGAGCTGAGGGCCCTTTTGGATGGGATCGAGGCGCGACGGCCAGAAGAGCAGCGGCACGCGTTCATCCACGTCGAGGCCGAGTGCTTTCTGGAACGCGCGCTTGTTCGCAGCCTTGCCTGCCGGGTGATCCTCCGGGCCGAATCTCTGCGCGAGCATTTCGTCCGATTGCGGGTCGTAGGAGGGGTCGGGGGCATTGAGAATACCCGTGGCGCACCCGGAATGGACCTTGGCGGAAAGTTCGCGGCGCACGCTGTCGGGCACCACATTGTGCCAGCCCCATGTGATCTCTTCGAGGAATCGCGGGCTTACGGTGTTGATGAAGTGGGCGGCAAAGATGCCACTGGTGAGCAGGTCCACTTTATTGGCGGAGCGGCTTTCCTCATACGACTCGGGACGGCGGTCGAAGTAGAGATTGGTCCAGAAGCCAGCGGCATCAATGCCGATGTCCTCCATCTCCGCGACCGACGCACGCTGCGTGTGAATATTGTGAACCGTGAAAAGGCACGGAATGCCGAGTCGCCGTGCCATGGCGGGGATGAGGCCGGTCATCCAGTCGTTGCAGTGAATGAGGTCCGGACGCACGCGCGGGATGATGTTGTTGATGACCTCCCGCTGGAAGGTCAGAGCGACACGGAGAGAGTCATCGCGGTAGCCGCTGTAAACTTCCTCGCGGTAGTAGAACAGGCGGTCTTCCGCAAGATGAATGCGGTCCCGCGGGAGTTTTTGCTGGTAGCGCTGGAGTTCCTGATCGTGGAGCGTGAAGACGTCCATGTTGAACATCCGCCGGTAGTTCGGCAGGGCCACGTGGACATCGGCGTGCTGGTCATGAAGAGCCGAGACGAGGGCGGCGGAAACATCGGCGAGGCCGCCGGCCTTGGCGGACATGCGCTCGGCCATGTTGCCCATGCCGGTCGGAAGGTACGTTATCTCCGGCGTGACAATGAGAATGCGTGGGGTCTTGCGGCTGGATACGGTGCTCATTGTCGTTCGTCAGGCCACCCGGACGAGTGAATTGAAGGCACCATAAGGATTGGGAACCGACTCAGGGCAAGTGGCATCGTTATACCATTCTCCGTCCACGACGAACCGGTATTCGTAGGCGCCAGGAGGCAGAAGTAAAGTCAGGGAGAAGCTGCCATCCGTTGGCACGGCTTTGAGCGGCTGAGGCTGCCAGTCGTTGAAACTGCCGGCCACAGCGGCCTCGCGGGCCTGCGGTGCCCGGAGACTGAAGGCCACCTTGCGGCGCTTCACGGCTTTTTCGACGGCGGACACCGCTGGAGCGGCGGCTTTCGTGCTCGCGGATTTTTTCTTCGGAGCCGGCGGAGCGGACTCGGAAACGGACGATTTCTTAACGGTGGATTTGGCCATGGCCTTGTGAGTTCAGGTGGGTTTAATGACGGCGGCTCGCGGGGACGGTCGTGCCATTTAGCAGAAGTGATGCCAGGTCTCCGACGGGCGTTGCTTCGCTGCAAAACGGCGTGCCTGTGGAATGGCGATCTCTGAACGGCCATGATTCGGGCCAGCGCCGAAAAGGCGCAAGCCGTATTTTCGCCGGCCACCACCGGGAACAAAACAACAGGCCGGCAGCGGATCGTTCCCGCTGATCTGTCAGGGCACCAGCCGGACCCGGAAGTATTGTTTCGCGGCTCCACCGTCCGGAAGACCGGCAATCGTGGTGGTGCCCGAGTCAGCGGTGACCGCGGCGCCAAGGTCCGTCCAGCCGGCCAAACCCGCGGAGGATTGGGCGATGTATTTTTTGCCGGGGACACTGTTGAAGGTGAGATCCATGAGGTTCCCGGCTCTGGCAGCGAGCGAAATGGCAAGGACGGAGGTGCCGTCATTCGGGACGGTGCCCGCGGCCTGTTCCGCCGCATTTGTTTGCCCGTCGCCATCGGGATCACCGCCGCCGGTCTGGGCCAGATTTCCAAAATAGAGGATTTCCCATGCATCGGTGAGGCCGTCGGCCTCGCTGTCTATGTTGGGGTCGTCGGTGATGGTGAGGTTCTGGAGGAAGAAGTATTCATTGGCCGAATCATTGACTCCGGTGACTTTCACGCGGAGGCGGATGATATTGGCGGGCACCGCGTAGGAAAAGGAAAACGTGCCGCGGGAGTTGCCGGCGGCGAGCGCTCCGTCGGCATTAAATTCATCCCGCAGGGGACCGCTGTCATAGGGATCGGCGGCGGTCCCGGTGAAGCCGTTCAGCAGCTCGTTCGCCGGCGCGATATCCGCCGCATAACCGGTGACGAGATTGACCGCGGTCTCCCCGGCACCGCGATCCTCCATGACTTCTATCTTAAACGTATCGGCAGCCTCGAAGCCGGAGCCGGTGCTGGTTTCAAAGGCGCGCAGCGAGGCGGAGACGACGACGTTCGGAATGCCCGTGATATCCACGACGGGGCTCTCCAGCACCCCTTCGTCCGCAGCGAGGGCGGTGCCCGGATGCAGCAAAGTGGTCGTTTCCGTTATGGTAAGGCCGGGGTCCGCGGGGGGCGGAGTGATTCCGGTGCCGGAAGCCTGAGTCCATTTGGAAAACACTGCGGCGGCCGCGGGGTTGCTGTAGAGAATGCGACTGGTGCCCTGGAGCACGGTGCGGCCCATGGCGAGATCCGCGCCGGGCGGCGGCAAAGCCACAGCCTTCAGCAGCGTGGGCACGGAGTTGTCTTTGATGGTCAGGGAAGCCACGGTGGCCGGGAGTGTCAGGGTGCCGGAGACACCGTAAATGCCGGTGCCGTAGAGCGTGGCGTTGCCGGTTTCGGATGAGCGGATTTCGTAGTCGAATCCCGTCGCGGTGCCGTTCACGAGGACCGAATAGGTGAAGGTGTCATCCGCCGTGCTGGCGGGATCGGCTCCCGGAGAGCGGACGGGATTGGTGAGGGCGATGGTCCCGATGGCGGCTGCGGGGGTGGTGACCGTCACCCTGGCGAAGCACGCCGGATTGCCGTCGTCGGCGACGGTGAAAACGACGTTTTGGCTGGCCCCGGCGGCATCCACAGCAGGACGTGTCACGAGCACCGCGGGGCCCCCGATCGTGCCGCTGACTTCGCTTCCCGCGCCGAATCCGGTGGTGGTCCAGCTCAGCGCGGTCGCGCCGCTGCCGGTGACCGTGAGTTCAAAACTCACCGTGTCATTCGTCCGGTCGTTATCGCCGTTGTTGTTGTAGGTCAGATTGGCCGTGTTTGCGAGCAACTGGCACAGGCTGAAGTTGATGTCGTCAAAGTAAATGCTCTCGCTGCCCGAAGTCGAATCCGCGGTGCCGGTGATGACCATGCGGACATACTTGTAAGGGTTTGGCCCTACGGAGAGTGCTTTGGTCACGAAGCCGGCACTGAACGGCGTATAGGCCTCGTCATCGTTCAATTGGGGCTGCACTTCCAGCGGCGGGGCGGGCTCGGCGAAGTTGATGCCGTCACCACTGGTTTCGAGAAAGACGCGGAATCCGTCGGGGGCTTCAAAGCCGGAACTGGTGTCATTGGTGCGGATTCGCAGACTGGTGACAAATTGGGAGAGCCCGTCCACCTTCACCGGCTCGGTAACAAAGCGCTGGTCGGAGGCGGCATTGATCCGCAGAGCATTTTGGAGGCCGGAGACGGTGTCCGGGACCACACAGGCCTGGGCGGTGGATGAGTCGGGAGACACACAATACCATGCGAGGTCCGCTTGTCCCGCCGTGGGGGCAAAATGGTGCTCCACCGCCGGCACCACGGCAGCGGTAGCGGAGCCCGGCACTACCGGAACACTGGTGAACGTGATTCCGGCACTGCCATTGGCCAGCGGCCAGGCACCCATGTCGAGCAATTGCAGATCGAACGCCATGTCCGAACTGGCCGTGCCGGTCTGGTGAATGGAAACGGCGATCTGATGGCTGCCCGCGCTCAGTTGCCCGACGAGGCCGCTGACGTATATCATCTTCGTATTGCGCTCGGCATTAAACCCAACCGGCACATAGGCCCGGCAGCCAGGCACCGCACCGGCCGCGGCGGCGGGGATGGCTCCAGTGAGGAAAACATCCGGCTGCGGCCGGAAATCATAAAAGCCGGTGTTCGTGGTGAAGGATCCGTCCGACAGCCGGGAGGCGATGTTGACCGGGACGCCGGGTTGGTCGTCAATGTAGATATATGCTCCGTCGTCTGCGGCGATCTCGGCCCACAGGTTGCTGGTGTCATTCGTCAGAGTAAACGTGGTGCGGGCGTAGCCGGCATTGTTATTCGTTCCGGCGGCGGTGCCGATATCCGACTTCACGCCGGGCGCGCCTTCCATCGCGGCGAACCCAAGCGGCGCCGGCTGCGGCGCGGAAAATTTGACTGCCGGCGGGGCCACGGCGTAGTCGGTCGGGTCGCCCGCGATTTTCCATGTCGCGGCCCAGGTGGCCGCGGCAGTGGGGTCTGCTCCCGTCGTCGTGTGCAGCCATTCCCAATTGGAGTAACGGGGCAGCACTACGGAGCCGGTGCGGCCAAAAGTGGAAACCGTCACATTGAAGGCCGCCGCGCCTGCCGCGGTATTGCCGGTGATCTGAATCAACATCCGGCCTCCTGCGGTGACGGCGAAAAGATTGCTCGGATAGGCAGTGCCTGGCGCACCGGCAGTACCCGCAGTGGACGAGGCGCTCGCGATCCGAATGAGGTTGCCGGGAGCCGTTCCGTTATAGGCCGCTCCCTGCATCGCCACTGCGGTCGTGCCGGTGCCCCCGGCCACGATGGAAAAACTCGCGAGGCCGCTTTCCGCAGGAGTGTAGGAAAACCAGACTGACTTGCCTGTCGCTACTCCGTTGGCGGAGGTATTCGTCCAGTGCGTCGGCGGTTCGCCGGCCTCCACGGTGGCGTTCACATTGGTGCCGGACGTGACCACACCCGCGACCAGCGGCGTGGCGGCGGCAAAATTATCGTTGATCGGAGCCTGGGCGAAGGCCGCGCCGGCAAGGGCAAGGAATGCGGCGGGCACAGCGCCGCGGGCGGATGGGAATGAGGGGTTCATCTTGGGGAGGGGAATGAATGGAGGTCCGGCATCCTGATGCGGGTCGGCCTGTCTGTCCATTAGATTGGCGCAGGGAACACTCCCTCAGAGGGCCTGGGCCACGGCAGGGGAATGCTCCAGCGCCACATGCACGCGCACCCATTCCGATGCGCTCCACGCCTGAGCCCCGCAGCCGCGCAGCGCGTGCGGTGCGTCGCCGTCAATGATTTCGGCGAGCTGGCCCGGGCAGCCGCGGCGCATCAGCCATGCACTGGCACTCATGAGCGAACGGGCCTGATCACGGGCCGCCGGATAAACGGCGGCGAGGGCTTCGCAGAACAGGGGATACAGCCACGTCCATGCCGTGCCGTTGTGATAGGACGGCTTGCGGCACGTCTCTTCCGGGCCGGTGTACATTCCATGATAGGGCGCACGGGGATCCTGCAGCGCCGTGCCGTTCCACTCCACCGGCAGGGGATGCTGCACCCGCCGCGGCGCCAGCGAACGGAGCGCCCCCGGGGTGAGCAGGCACTGGCAGGCCTCAAGAATGCGCCGGCATTTGTCGGCGTCACTCACAAGTCCGAGAGTGATGGCAAAAAGTTGATTCGGCCGGAGGTGGTCATCGGGCACCGCGTTCGCCGCAGGCACGCCGGACGACCCGTGGAGGCAGTCGGCCATAAAACCATCGGCCTCGCGCCAATAGAGACGCGCCGCACTTTCGCGCGCTTTTTCCGCGAGCGCCGCCCAGCCGCGCGAGGCATCCAGCGTGTGGGCAAACTCCAGCGCCCCGACCCACAGCGCCTGGATCTCGATGGGATAACCCTCGCGCGGCGAGCCGGCCGGCCGGTCCGTATCCATCCATGTGTAATGGGCCGGGCTCCACAGCAATCCTGACGCTTCATCCAGCTTCACGCCGTGGCGGGTCCCTGACACATGGGCCGCGACGATGGCACCGGCCACCTCAGCGAGTGTTCTGCCCCCGGCCTTCTCGCGCAGAGCGGACGGCTGCTGCACGCAGATTTCCCGCAGCGCCAGCAGCAGCCAGAGCGGGGCATCGGAAGTTTCGCGGTTCGAAGCGTCGCTGCCGCGGATGAGATTGGGAATGCTGCCGCCGCACTCAAACGCCGCAAACCGATGCACGACGGCCAGAGCTTCCTGCAACCTTCCGGCGGCGGCCAGCCCGCGTGCGAAAATGAGGCTGTCGCGCCCCCAGTCGAGAAACCACGGAAAACCCGCGATAACCGTTAGTCCGCCGTCGCGCTGCGCGGGAAAAAGGTCGAGTGCCGCGCGCATGGATTCCGCCAGTCCCATGACACGGGCCTGCCGTGCGTGCGGATGAATCCGTGCGGCTGACGGGTGGGAATCCCGCGCCACACCGACCGATGCGACGATTTCCAAAACCCCCGTCCTTTCCGGCGTCCATCTGAAAATCCCCGGACTGAATACATCCGTCGCCGGTTCAAGGCCCCGCTCCATCTCCAGTGCGAGGGGCACCATATAATTCCACTCCGGCTGATGCGTGAAGGCCGCAGGGCTTTCAAGGTTAAGCTGCCAGCCGTCTCCAAGGGCAAAACTGACCGCCCCCGGACCGGGCAGATGAAGAGCCTCAGGAAAGTCGTGCTCCGGTCCTTTGAATGCCTGCGTGATGCCATGGAACGAACGGTTCTCCAAATCCGGACGCACCGCGAATTCCCAGTCGCCCGCCGGTGCCCGCCAGGAATGCCAGCGCAGACTCACCCCGTTCCCTTCGCCAAGGGTGAGTCGAATGGACCACTGCGCGCCCATCGCTGCGAACCGCCATTCGAGTTCAGTAGAGGACAGCACCACAAACTCCCGCACCGCACCGCCACTCACTTCGTGCGTCTCGTCACCGTGCCGCAGCCACTGGCGCGCGCGGGTGAATACCACCCGGCGGTCATCCGGCCCTGACGCATTCAAATTCGCCGCCAGCAGGGCGTCGTATTTGCTCTCAATCGTGCCCCACACGGCGCGCGCCTGCACACTGGCTCCGGCGTGATTCCCGCAGATGCCGTGTGCGCCGGGCACCGGCTCAGTTGCGGAAGACACCGTCACCCCATCGCACCCGGGCAGAGCGAGAATCACCGCCTCGCAGTCCCCGGAATCCAGCAGCATCTGCAGCGTGACCTCGGTCAGGCTGTCCACTTCAGGGACTGTCAGGCGCACGGCCTCGCAGCCATGCGGCGCTGAGAACTGTGACGCTGTGTCGCGAACATCACCAGCCAGCCGGGCCCGGAATTTCCCGGCCGCCAAAAGCGTGAGCCTCACCCCGCCCGGCACCGGTGCGATACGCCGGGCATCCACCGGCCAGAGCCAGATGAATTCCGGACGGTCAGCCATATCAGGCGGTGCTTTCTCCATATCAATACCGCCGTCACTGCCGCCAGCAGGCCGCGTTGTCAAATTCGTGCTGCTCCTCAATGCAAGAGATCGGCGTCGGAGAGAACCCAAACGACGAGCCGCTTGGTTTTGCGGTCTGCCTCCGGCCATGAGGCCAGCCACGTTCTGGCAGCTTCGAGGCTGCTGCCCGCGGCATGAATTTCCAGCGGCGTGCTCAGATGCCACGCCAGATGTTGCGCAAATCCCGCGCTGCTGCGCAGGCCGGCGGACAGGCCTTCCGCCGGATGGCCCAGCGCCGGATCATCGTAAAGCCTGACACATTCACCGCCAAGGAGCATCACGGGCGAAGCGGCATCGGAAGCGAGCGGTTCCTTCTTACTGTTGAGCAGACGAATGAGCGGAACACTCCGGGCTGTGTAGCGGCTCTGCAGTCGCGGAGAATCAAGTGCATTGACAAGATCGTCCGTCGTGGCGGCACCCGTGGCGGGTGTCATCACCGCCAGCGACGGCTGCAGCGGCAGCGCGGCGTAGCCCGGCTGCTGCTGAATAAAACCGGCGGCGGCACACGCAGCCAGCGCCATGCCCCGCGGACTCCACTGCGCACTCTGCGGGGAAAAAACGAATCCTTCCGCTGCGTCCGCCGCTTTCAGTCCGTGCAGCACGGGACCAAGGTCGAGCACCTGCACCCCGTCATCTGTTAGTTCTTTGAGCACGGTGGCGATTTGCGGCTGCCGCTGCAGTTCCCCGCCGCCGGAGCCGGTGAGTTTCTCCGGATAGACCGCCGCCTTCGCCGGGACACTAACAACAACCAGCGCCGCTCCCTGTGCGCGCAACGCGGCGGCAGTTTCCCTCAACTGCGGCGGTGCAGCCGCAGGCTCACTTTCCGCACGGGAAAACAGCCAGCCGTCGCTCCCCACAATGACGGCGGAATTTCCCCAGCCCATGAGGCTTGTAAAATAGTAGCGCACCGGTTTCACCAGCCAGAGGGCGGGCAGCGCGAGAAGCACCACGGCGATCGAGATCAACGCCGGCCTGAAACGCCGCGCCAGCCTCGCGCGGACCGGCGCAACCGGTGTCACGCCGGGCTCTGCAACGGCTTCTTCCACCGGCGGCTCCGGCTCCATAACCGAGGAGGAGAACACTGCCGTCACGTTGTCAGTGTCAGGCTCCGCCGCCCGTGCTTCGCCGCGAAAGAATTGCAGCACGCGCCGGCGGCCGGTCTCAAGCGGAACAGGCTCGACAAGCGGGGCCGGCGGCAGAGAGGCGACGGCGACAACCTCCTGCGTCTCTACGGGCTCCTGCACCTCATCGGTTCTGATGTCAGGCGCGACCGGCACCGGCACCGGCTGGATGACACGCTCCGCACGCATGGCCCGCGCCGCAGCCAGGCGAACCGACATTTTCCCCTGCCACTGCCGGGCCTGTTTCGCGGCATCTTTGCTGCGGCGGCATAGCCAGATCGCTCCAGCGGCAGCGACAACCGCCACCGCAATAGCGCCGGCAGCGAGTGCCGCAAAACCATCACGCAGGTTAACGATGAGCCGGTCCACCGGCGGCGCGCCGTCTTCAATTCTCAGCTGCGCCGGGTCCGGCAGCGGAGCCGGATCGGTGACGCCGGTGATCCTGCGCAGCCGGGCCAGAAGGCTGTCCGGCGGCGTATCTTCGGTCGAAGAATACTCGGGAGGCGTGGTGGGATTTTGGGACATGCAGGGAAGATGTCAGGCGAAGACCGGCTGTTTGGAAACGGTGACGAACGGCGCGCTGAGATAGATCGGCTCCACCGGTTGCGCCGCCAGCCGGGCGATGGTGTTAGCGGAAAGCCCGGCAGCGGCTGCCGCGAGGATGTCGGCCCGGGGAATCACGGGTGTCGCCTGACAAAACGGCGGCGATACCGCATCCGGCGTGAAAATGTGCCCGTTCCAGGCGGTGGCAAGGGCCGCAGTTTCCTCCAATGGCGCAGCGACCGGCGGCTGGACCAGTTGTCCGCCTTCCACCACCGACCACCACCACGCGCCGCGCCGGGCATCGCCGCAGACAGCATAGCGGTCCAGTCCCTGAGCCTGAGAGATCGCGCAGACCGATGGCATTCCGATGAGCGGCACGCCGCGCGCCAGGGAGACACCGATCGCCGCCGCGATACCAACGCGCACGCCGCTGTAACTGCCCGGCCCGGTGCCGCAGACGATGAGTTTCAGCGCCGCCGCCTGCCGCAGCACGGCATCGAGCGGTGCAAAGAGCACAGAATTATGGGCGCGCTCGGATTGAAACTCCCGCACGTCCACGAGCCGGCCGTCCCGCCACAGCGCAAGGCTGCCGGATGGGGCGGAGGATTCGATGGCGAGGATTTCCATGAGTGAGGCACGGCTATACGCGGCTGCGGAGCGGGAGTTTCAAGGGAGGTTCGTGGTGCCACGCGCTTTGTTCCCGGTGAACTGAGCACTGAGCACTGGATGAAGAGGAAGAAGTCGTTCCGCGGGGCATCTTTCTAGCCGCCAAGGCCGATATCGTCGTCCTCACCTGAGCGGATTCACAAGTTTCCGGAGGTTTAATATGATTTGGTGCATGATCGAACTCATGCCCAGCATCCGAGAAATCCTTAAGGCTTGGCTGGAACCCGCCGGGATTATTGCGGGATTGGTTTTCTCAGGTGTCGCTTCAACAACGACGCCCGCTTACGGAGGATCGAAAATCAGATCAAGATTTCGGACGGATACCGCGAAATCCGGTCTGCTCGGGTGAGTGATCCGGAACTGAATCGTATCCTCCATGCCAATGCAGACCTTGTTCGTTCTCCGGTCACCCCCGCGGAAGATCGTTTGGTGAGATTTATTGTCCAAAACCTCCGCCTCGCTTTCTAGTTCCCGAAGAAATCCTGCACGAGATCGCCCGCATCCTCCGCGCTGCGCCGCCCGCGGTCGCGGGCGAAGACATAGAGCGGCTAGTGATAAGTGCGGTAAAACTCCGCCAGCGCCGCCTCTTCGCGGTGCGGCTCGGACGACTGCGCAGCCTGAAAGACAATGCTCCAGCGCGTGGCGCGGAATTCGGCAGCGGGTTCGTTCATGGTGCCCGGTGATACCAGCGGCCCGCGCCCCGTCGAGGTCGAATGCCCGCGCACGGCTTCACTTCCCGCGCGTTTGCGCGAAGAGCCAGGTATGCACCTCGGCGTTCTTTTCCACTTCGCCGCCGATGCCGTGGGTGCCGCCGGGGACTTCGGTGTATTTCGCAGTTTTCACTTTCTCCAGCGCCTTGGCGATCGCGCGGCTTTGATCCGGCGGGACCACGTCGTCCTTCTCGCCGTGCCAAATCCAGATGGGAATGCGCCGGAGATTCTTGGCCACGCCGACCTGCGCGCCCCCGGCGATGGGAATGCCCGCGGCGAACATCTTCGGATTCTCGTTGAGCAACGCGAAGGTGCCGTAGCCACCCATACTGTAACCCACGACATAGATGCGGTTTTCGTCCACCGGCAGGTTCTTGATGAGGTCCTTGAGCGTCTTCATCAGGTTGACGCCGGTCGTGCCCTGCCAGCCGTTTTCGTCAGGGCACTGCGGCGCGTAGATGAGGCAGGGGCGGTCTTTGTAGTTCTCCGGCTTCGAGCAGGCATTGGCAAAGCCGAGGGCCTTTTTCGAGAGCACATCGTTCCCTTTGCCGTGCAGATAGATGAGCAACGGATGCTTCGCCTTCGCGTCCAGTTCCTTCGCGCCAAAGAGCATCCCCTGGAGCCCGCCTTTGCCTTCAAACTGGCTCCACTCGCCGGTGATGCGCGCGGCATACGGCCCGGAATTGGCCGTCGCCGGTCCCGCCGGTTTCTCGTCCATCTTGTCCCCCGCGGGCTTCGCATCCGGCTTCGCTGCTGCCTGTGATTTTACAAACTCCTGATCCTCCGCCGACAGCTTGGCCAGTTCCAAAGTAAATGGCTTTCCGCCGGCCTTTTTAAGCATCACGCTCGTCTCCGTCGCGGAGACAAAATCCGCCTCCAGCTTCCGCCCATCAGACGAAGTCCACGTTCGCGCCGCGAGCGGCAGGACGAGCAAAAACAGGACGGCGAGCGATGCGTGAGAACGGTGGAGTGTCTTCATACTGACCATGATGTTGAGTGCCGGAGGTACGTAAATCTACCAGAATCCCCGGGCGCTTTCGCGGGTACCGGCGCTGGCGGCGGCGGGATCAAGGACGCGCCATGGCTGCATGATTGGGTCGCTGGACACAGCCCATCGTCGAAAACCCGCGCCCTGCGGTATCGCGCCGGGAACCGTGCCGTGAACAACTCCGGCAACTCCGAGTCCGCGCTCACGTGCTGACAAAGCACCTCGCGCTGCGCCACGTTTTGCCGGAACCCCCGCCAATCCAGCGCCTCCGCCCCGCCTCTGCCCCCACCCCTATGATTTTGACCTCCGCCGGGGGCAATGTGTGACTAAATAGTTTCCGGTGTGATCCAAAAGCGTCTTCATGGGGCCACGGGCAGGTTCAGCCATTCGCGTTCCCGGGCATCAAATTGCCCGGCGAAACGAGCGGCTGAGACTGGGGCGTTGGAGACCCACTTTTCCCAGACGGCTTTGGCGCGGGCTTCACGGCGGGCGGGGAGGTCGAACTGACGGGTCCAGAGGAAGGCGCTTTCGGGATCGTGCTGCATGACTTCTTCCACAAAGGCGAAGAGAGCTCCATCGGTAGAGGGGCCGGGCGGCAGGGTTTTGAGCCATTCGCCACAGTCGTTAGGGGAAGCGCTGGCCCACTCTTCGGTGAGTCTTTCCATGGATGCCATGGCGGCTTCCGGACGGGAGTTGGCCATCAGCCATGTGAGGGCAGCGCGGGGATCATCCGGTGCGGCAGAGGCAGCTACGGCGGCGATGAGAGAATCCTTTTCTGCTTCGGGCAGAGGCTGTTGCAGTAGCCAGGTGCCGGTCTTTTCCAACGACTGATTTTGGGTTTGAAAGGCCAGGATGGAATTCAGGCCGGCGGTGCGCAGGCGTCCCGGCGGTTGTTGCACCAACTGTTGCAGCATTTCCATGCGACGCGCGGGCGTGGCCGCATCGCGGCAGAGCATCGCGGCAGCGTAGTCATTGAGCCAGTGGTCGGGGGGTAATTTCAGGAAGGCCGCGAAGGCCGCAGCGGGATCTTGCTTCGCGTAGTTGGCGCAGATTGTCGTGAAGGCATTGTAGAGTTCATCCCGCACGCTGGGGGCAATCGTATCGGCGATCATACCTTCCCAGGCAGCTATCGGATCGCGGACGCTCCAGTCTTCCAGCATCATCCAGAGTTGATTCCGTAGTTGATCAGGAGGGGATTTCCTGGCGAGCCACTGGATGGTCCCCATGGGATCCTGCTCTGCGAGAGCAAAGCGCAGAGTGGTGAGCACATGGCGCACATCGCCGGCTTCGAGGTCCTTGCTGCGGCCCGCCAGCTCTTCCCAGGTTCGTTTCAGCAGGGAGCTGTCAGTGGCCAGGATTTGCTTGTGCAGAGACAGGGCGAGCGCCTCGTCAGTGGCTCGTGCGGAAAGGAAACGCCTCACGAGGTCTTCGAGTTCAGATGGCGTTCTGACAAGTTCCGGCAGCATTTCAGAAACTGGCAAACTGGAAACTGCGGCTCCGGGTGGCGACGGCGGCGGATTGAGCGGTCGGGGTGCCAGACGATAGCCAGTCCAGGCACCGGTGGCGGCGAGGAGGAGGGTGATGCTGAGAAATGGGACTGGCTTCATGTGCCTGTGACTCACTTTTTCTTCAAAACAACAGCCGCAGCCACGATGCCCAGAGCGAACACGGTGCACCCAGCGACAAAACTGATGCCAATGCTGCGCAGCGTCTGCGCAACGGATTCGGTGAAGACATACGTGTGGACATGGGAGTCGGCCTGAGCGGCAGAAGCGGAAAGCATTATCATTGCTGCGGGCAGGAAGTATTTGGAATGAAGTTTCATGGTTGCGAAGGTGTGGGTTTCACTTGCGTTCGAGGGATTGAATGGAGGCCTGGATGCCGGCCTCCGTTAGGTGGTGCGTCTTCATCCAGGCGGCAGCGGCAGGCGGATCTATCAGGCGGAGTTTGGTCAGGTAGTTTCGACAGATGGCAGGGCGAGCTTCCTGCGGGGCATTGTCCCACAGGAAATCGAGCGCCCGCTGCGGGTCGTGATCTGTCTCGGCCATGCGGTCTGCCATGACCCGCATGGCGGTCCATCCGGAATCGCTGCTGCTGAACTTAAGGCTCTGAAACTCCGCCAGAGTGAGGCTGCTCTGTTTGGCAAAAGTCCCGAGAAAAATCTCTGAGCGGGTTTCTTCATCCGGAATGGCAGCCAGCTTTTCGGTAAAGGACGCACGGGCTTGAGCGTCCTCCGGGAGACTCATTTCCTTCAGATAGAAACAGCGGTCTTCCCACGACATACCAGCGAGGGATTGCACCGCCGCCGCTGGATCTGTCTTTGCCATACTGCCGAAGAGCGTCTGTGCCAGGGTTTCGAAAGTCGCCCTGGGCATCTGCTGCAACTCCAGCCATGCCAGGGCCGCAGGGCCGTTGGTCTTCCCCCATTCGTATATGGAAGACCCAAGCAATCCGCGCGCCTGCCAGAGTTCACAGGTTCCATTCTTCCACCGCTGCACGACGGCATCGCCCGCAACTTGGGGCTCAGCTCTGGCCCACCGGCGAAAGAGATCGCCAACGACTTCATCATGCACGTGAAAGTCACCACGATACTTTGAATCCAGCAGTGCGATCAGGCTGGCGAATTGACCGGGGGTGATCGTGTTCATCAGCTCGTTGTCGCTGGGGACTCCGATTTCCGGCGGTCGGCTGCGCCTGCGCCGCACCAACTCGTCGGCCAATTGCTCAAGCGTTAGGCTAACGGGGGAGACGACATCCGTTCGGCTTGAAGGGACGGCCAGGACCGGGGAGATCGTGAGCTGGCTTGGCGGATTTGAGGAGGGTGCCGGTCCGCTTTGCTTGGAGGCAGCATGGCCAATTACATAACCACCACCGGTCGAGGCTCCTACCACAAGCACAGCGGAGAGCATCGCCGCCGCCGGATGAGACTGGAGGGCTCTCCACAACGTCAAGGGGTGGGGCAAAGCGGCGAAAGCCAGCGCCTTATTCGCAATGCCGGCCGCACCTGTCGCAGCCTCGGCTTTCAGGCCGGAGGCCAGGCCGGCTCCCAGGACAGCCGCTGGCAGGACCACCCCCGACCGACGAAGATAGGCGCTCATTTTTTCCAACGCGGAGCTGACGCGTTTCCGGGCTGCATCCTCGCCACGACCCAGCACGGCGCTGATTTCCCGGAAGCCCCTATCATCATAAAATCGCAGGATTACCGCCTCGCGGTCGGTTTCCGACAGATGGGCCAGAGCGGCGTCCAGGTGGGGAAGCGCTTCCGTCCAGGCGGCCTCCTCCGGTTTTGTCAGGTCGGCTTTTCCTTCATCGGCGTAGGCTTTCATGGCAGCGTGTCGGGTTCGTTCGTTTCGCGCGTGGCGCAGGGACTCCTGCCGGGTGGCTACCACCAGCCAGCCTGCCAGGGAGGCCCGGTCTTCCAGCGACTCCGCCTTGCGCGCCATGGTGGCAAAGACGCGCATGGCCACATCATCTATGGCGCCTGCATCCACCATCCCGCCGAGGGTGCGCCCCGCCACCCCGCGCACCAGCCCGAGATGCCGCTGCACGACTTCCCGGAAGGAATCCTCATGGTTCCCTGAGCGGTATTGTTGGAGTAAAGTGCCGTCGTTCATCGGTGTTCACAGAGTATCCCCCGGCTGGCGGAAAAACCGGAAAAGTTTTTGCTCCGTGCTGCTTCCGTTGTGGATGAAATTCCCCCATTCCCGTTTCGGTGGCGGACGGCGGTGGACTCATTCCGGGCTGGGCAGCCCCTTCTCGCGGAAATAGGAGGCGGCTTCCTCCGGGGCGTGGGCTTTCCAGTCCTTCCAGACTTGGTTCAGAGCGGTCGTGCGTTGCGCGGGGTCGGTGATAGTGATGGCCCAATCTACGGCGGAGGGGGGCTCTTTTTGAGCGACGAGAGGTGCGAAGGCAGCTACGGCGGTGTCGCGGCTGGCGCTGGGAGGGAGGTCACTCAGCCAGGTGGCGGCTCCGTTGTAGTCTGCTTTGGTCCACGTTTGAATGAAACCCTCGAGAGCTTCGGGTTCGGCGGTGCGGCGGTTTTCCAATAACCAATTGGCGCGGGCTGCGGTCTCGGGGCCGATGCCAGTGGCGGCGATGATGGCGGCGGTAGCGTCGTGCATGTGGGGGGATAGTTTTGCGGCATCGAGGGCTGCACGGCCGGCGTCGAAGCCGGCGTTTTCGCCGAGGGCATTGGCAAAGTGCCGAAGCGTCAGGAAATTCTGATCGGTCACCTGATCACCACCAGCGATGCGTTCGAGGGCAGCACGGCGTTCATCGGTGGTTTTCAGGGAACCGGCCATTTTGGTGACGGACTGGCGTTGGCCTTCGGGACTGAGCCCGGGCAGTTCCTTCAAGGCGGTCATGGGATCGCTGGAAGCTTGGGCCGATGCCACATTGTTCATCAGGATTTCGACGATGTTTGCTTCGTATCCGGCGAGGCTGCCTTCCTTCACGGCGGTTTCGATCCACGCTTTGGCTGCACCGGCGTCCTGGGCTGCCCAGACTTCGATCAGGTTCCGGAGAATGTGTGGGAACTTCACCATTTTGACGCATTGGGCAGCGGCCCAGGCGGGCTCTGTTTCCGCGAGGCGGAGGAGGAAGGGCTGACTGAGTTCCTCTTTCCCCTCATCGGGCAGGGATGATTTCATCATTTTTTCGTAAGCCTGTTTCACCAGAGCAGGAGGGGCGGTGCCGATTTGACTGATGAGTGCCAAAGCCCGTTGTTGAAGGTCACTTGTTTCCGCTGGGGCCTGGGTCCTGGCGTCCCGCAGTAGCGGGACCAGTGCGAGGAACTCCTCTACAAATTTGTCCGGATCAAAGGTTTCGGCCTTTTGTAGCGAGGAGTTGGCAGCAGGTCCGACGGGGCGAACGGGTGCGGCGGGCGACTGGGCTCTCAGGTCTTTGAGTTGGCCCAGCTCGGCTCGGAGTTCGGTTTCGCTGGTCAGAATCCGGGTTCGTTGCCACCACTGGAAAAGGGCGGCAGCAGCAACCAGTAAAAGAAAGGGCGTGATGAGACGGCGGTTCATGGCTTTGGCTTGGGGGATGGGGACTGCTTGGCCCAGGCAAGTTTTTCGAATTCACGGAAGGCTCGATCGCGTTCCTCGCCAGCGGGCATGGCTTCGGCGAGCAGTTTGGCTTCTTTGAAGTGGGCCGGACCTGTCATGCCGAGGACTCTGACAAAGGCACCGGTCAGCACCGGATCGGGCGATGATTGACCGTCAGTTTCCAGTCGATACGCTTCCATGGCGCGCGACAAATCATAGCGGCCCAGGCCTGCGAGATAGGTGCCGACTGCCTTTTCGCCATGGCCTTCCGGGGCCTCCTTCCGCAACCAGGCGCTTTGGGTTTTCACCTTTTGCAAGTCAGGTTTGGCTTCGGATCTTCCCATGGTCATCGACGTGGCGATGTCCACTAGCAGGCCGCGTTTATCACTGTCGCTGCCATCAATGGATTTTGCCAATTGGGCAGCGGCAGTGGGGTCAGTATCCGCCAGATGCCTCACCGCACCCGCCATCGCTGCGGGCTGATGGGCCGGAGGAAGCAGTTTGGCCAGACGGAGGACAAGCGCTGGATCAAGGCTTTTCACTGCCAGGCTAAGCGCATTGGCTGCATCTTGCGGGGCGATGAGTTGAATTTCCTTTTCTGCCAGATCAGGGCGGGTTCTCAAAAGCCCGGCGATGCGATGCTGCTGGAGGGTGCCCTCCAGGCTCATCATGTTGGAAAGTTGCTTTGTTTCAAAGGCACCGTCTGCTTTGGCTTTGGCGAACCACGCTTCTGCGGCTTCCGGGTCCTTGGTTACCCAGATTCCCATGGCCGCACCGGCCTGGAAAAATAGGTTCATATTGCTTTCGCCTGTGGCCGCCGTAGCCAGACGCACAGCGATCTGGACTGCTGAGGCCGGTGCTTTAAGCGTCAGCTGCGAAAGAAATGCCGTGATCAGCCCCATGCGCTTGGCAGGGGGCAGCTCCATTTGTTCGGCTGCGAGTATCAAGCCCTCCAGGGCATCGGCATCCAGGGAACCGATGGTGTTTCGCACGCTGAGCATTTTCGCCATTTCGGCAGCGCTGCCTGGTTCCCGTTTGCTCAGTAAATCGGCCCATGCGGCCAGATCGATGCCCTCCGCGGCGGCAGTGCCGCCCGAGCCTGGTTTCGGGGCGGAGCGGCCACCGCTGCGTGCGATCCCGTCCGATGCTGGCCCCACAGAGGTGCGCACAGCCTCCACGGACGTCTTCAATGCCGCCACCCGGGCTCGATCCCCGGCATTGCTAAGATATTGCAGGCCCAGCGGGATGAGGGCCGCCAGAACGATGCCGAGGGTGATCGCGGTTTTTTTTATTTTCATAACATAGAGGGTGTGCAAGGTGAGGGTTTTCCAGGAAAGGCTTGCGGCAGTCGTAAGTGATGCTGCGGCTAGAGTTGTGGTGACGGCTGCAGGGGCGGTCTGGGTGAGCGCGGCATTGACCCCGGCGGAAATGATCGTGGTGGAAAGCACCACTCCTTTCCTGGCAAAAATCCGCCGCAATCGCTCCACGGCACGCGATCCCCGCTTCCGCCAGGTGGCCGACTCTCCGCCCAGCCGTTCCGACATTTGCTCAAAGGTCCATCCGTCCACATACTTCATGAGCAGGACGCAGCGGTCGGGCTTGGGCAGGTCATTCAGAGCCGCATCGAGCATGGGGGCAGCCCTGGCCCACGGATCCGGGCTGTCATCAGGGGGACGATACGTTTTCATACGAGCTTCGTGGCGTCGCTCACGACGGAGGAGCGTGGCGGCTTCATAACTGACAGTGCGGTGCAACCATGGAGCGAGACTGGGCGTGGCGGAAACACGCGCTGCCTTCCGGGCCAGGATGGCCAGCGCATTCTGAGCCGCCTCCTGTGCCAGTTCCGGGCTGCCCGTCTGCCGCAGCCCGGCATGAAAAAGCAGGCCGGCATAACGTCGCGCCAGCACCCCGAAGGCCTCATCGGAGCCATCGCGGATCCAGGCGTTCAGCAGGGAAGTGTCATCGTGCGTGGTCATCTTTATTATTACACCGCCGCCGATGGAAAAGCGTGACCGGAATGATCCACATTCGAACGGCGGCATTACGCCCCCCCACGCTGTTCATTGGCAGGCCATTGCTTTCAGCGGTCATGATGACCGCTGGCCAGCACAGGCGGGACGCCTGAGTTCCAGCCACCTGGACCGGCGTCCACAGGCGTTGGCGGTCGCACCCTGCCGGTGCAGCGCGCCGCCGGCGGACATTCAGCCACAGCAGGCCGGTAGCAGCCAGCGCCACGGAGCCGGGCTCCGGAATTCGCTCCACCGAGATGGAAAGGTCATCCAGCAGCATCCCTGATTCGCTGTCGAACCCAAAGCCTAACGGGGCACCGGCATAGGGCGCGTTGGCTTCATCGACACTAAAGGTCAGGGAAAAGGGAACCCATTCCGGGCCTTTCACCCCTCTGACATGGCTGTCTTCACGGTGAATTATATTGCTTAAGCCTGGCAGGGCGTCCAGGCGGTAAAGCTCAAAGCGAATGTCCGCGTCGATTCCACTCCCTTGAACGATCCAGCCTGTGACCGTGATAACGTCGCCTATACCCAGCAGGAACGCCGCACCATCCGTTGTCCTGATGGGAGCATACGCACCGTCTTCATCGGCCACCCGCAGGACGAGATTGCCGCTATGGGCCGTGGTGGTGGTGAATCCCTGAGCCCCGCTGCCCATGGGATTAAAAATGCCCACCGACGGACCAACATCAGCGTCGTCGCCAGTCGGGAACCAGCCCGGCACGCGATTGGCCGCAAAGTCAGCCGGATCCTGGGCCAGCGGAATGCTGTCGCCATCACCATCCAGGACGTTGCCCTGTTCTTCGAAGCCTGCGTTGGGAATGACGAGTTGGATGGTAGCGGCCTGGCCTTGGCCAGCAGTGAGGGTGAGAAGAATGGCCGATAGCCAGTGGTGCAGTTTTGTTTTCATAATGTTTGGGTAGTGCTGATCCTTGAAAGATTACTCCCCAGTTGCGGAGAAAACCGGAGAAGTCTTTGATTCGTGATACTCCGGGACGGGTTTTCCTGACGGAGGCACGTTCAGTTCGGCAGTGTCTCATGGCGTCGTAGTCGTTCCGTAAATAAAACCGCCACCGAGGGAAAAGTGTGACGCAGATTTCTACTGAACTTTCTTCAGCCAGGCGTCGAGTTTCGCGCGCGCTTCGGGTGTTAACTGCTTTCAATTCAGTGCTTCGTGGGCGGCTTCTGGGTTCGGTCCGGTGAGGCGGGTCTCGGTGGTTTTGCTATAGCCTTCGCGGAGGATCTCCAGGGTCCGGCCTCCCTGGAGCCGCCAAGACTGGCAAATAGCCATCGTTGCGACCGATGCCAGCGGGCCTTCTCACTCAGCTTTCCCAAACGCCACGTCTGCTAATTCAGGAGTGTGAGTTCGCAGCTGCTGGAGAAATAGCACTCGCAGCTCCGGGCTGACATCTCCCAGATCGGCGGCTAGATTCCGGGCTACTGTGGCATTTGTCTTGGGTTCGTCGATCATCCAAACGTCGAGATCGTGGCGAAAGGCGATCCAGGCGGGATCTTGCGAGGCGGCCAAGGCTTCGTCGATGCTTTTTAGCACAGGGAACATTCCGCGCATATCTATCCACGGAGAGGGATGCAGGGCGTTGATGTCGGTGTCGTGGGCGACACCGGCCAGGGCTTCATCGAGTGGGAACTTTTTCACCAGCTCAATGAGCGTTTCCCGGTAGTCGATGGCATTAGGTCCGATCCGCCCGATCTCTTTGAGGGCGATGTCCCGCGCCAGGGGATTGTCCATGGCTTTGATCAATTCCGGGACGGTGAGGGTTTCGTCTCCCTGACGGGCACTGAGCGCATCTGCTTCGGATTTCCAGGTCGCGAAGGATGCCGCATCGCCATCGGCCAGGTTGAATTTTAGCAGGGCCTCATAGACTTGTGTGTCCGCGCTGAGTTTGGTCCGCATGTCAATCATCAGAGCTTGGAGCCGCTCGCGGTTTGGCTCCGCTGCTTCTGGAGGCATCTCCAGGAGCTGGGACAGTGTCCCCTCATAGTGATACTTTTCCAAGCCGGATGGAATATCCAACAATGCTGCGAAAACATGCTCATCCCGCATGGCTGGAATGTCGGACAGAATTCTTGCGGCGGCATAGCGTGTTGTGGGATCGGTGTTTTTCAAAAGTGGGAGTAAATTTTCCGCCAAGGATTCCATGCCTTTCTGCTCCGCAAAGCCGCCTCCGTAATAGGAAAGGGCGATCCTGGCGTTTTGTGAACCGTGCTCAATCAGGTCGATGAACCGCTGTGGCATGTTCGATTGTGGATAAATGGGAAATTGTCCGAGGATGTTCATGGCATACATCGCAAGGCTCCGGGTGGCTGTTTTGCCGACAAATTTGATCAAGGTATTGGCACCATCTGCTTCGGCAAAAGTTCTCACCCATCCCCAGTAACCTAACGCCCGATAGGCGACGGTGGCACGATCCGAATAGAGGGCCTCCTTGAGGATGGCGATGACCTCCGAAGCATCGCCTCCAGTGCGGTCTGCGAACTCATGGATGGAGGATCGCCCCGCTCGACTCCCGAGGCCGCCTATTTGAGGCATCAGATCATTGCTGTGAGGAGCACCCCGCTCGTAAAGATGTTCTCGAAATGCGTTCAGCCACGCACGCCGCTGCCCGGCATTGAATGGTGGCACGGAGGTGGGTTCAGCAACTTCAGCAGGCTGTGTTTCTTTCTCAGAGTCTGCAGGCTGAGTTGCCGCTGGGATTTCTGCGGATGATTTATTGTGAGGAACACTGAAAAGCCCGATCCCGATCCCCATCACTACCAACAGACCGATTACCAGCGCCGCAACTTTCGCGTAGGTCATGAGGATAATTCCGGTTCCCACAGTCGCGGCAACCACTGGTCGAGCCAATGTTTCCACGAGCGAAGCGGGTGCCGGTTGCGGCAGCAGAGCCGTGAGAGCAGCAATCAGGACGGCGGTCGGAATGCAGGCCCCTCGTTTGGTAAGTTTCTCTCGCAGACGCTCCACAGCCCGATTACAACGCTTGCGCCAAGTGGCCTCCCCGCTGCCAAACCGACCGGCCATTTCGCGGTAGGAGCATCCCTCATAAAACCGAAGCAAAATCACCCGGAGATCCTCCTTGTCCAGCTCGTTCAACATGAGATCCAGGATCGGGGCCGTGCCCTCCCAAGATCCAGCCTCAGTGCAGTCGGTGGAGGCTCGTTCGGCCAGGCTCGATACTTTGCGCTGATAGCGATGCTCCCGATCCCTCAATTTGCTGGCTTCAAAAAATGCCGTGCGGTGCAACCACGGAGCCAACCCTCCGGAAGCATCGATCCGAGCGGCTTTACTAGCCAATATCACGAAGGTATTTTGAGCCGCCTCTTCCGCCAACTCCGCAGACCCGGAGCAGCGCATGGCAACATGGAAAACGAGCCCGGCATAACGCCGAGCCAACGACGCAAACGCCGTCTCAGAAGCATCACACGCATAATCGCGCAGCAGTTGGTTGTCATGAATCTCACTCATCTCTCTATAAACCCAATCTCACTGGAAAAATGTGACATGGGGGAAGCAATTTTTCGAAAATCTTTACGGAGGCCAGGAACACATGCCGTGGAGCGCGCTCAAATTAGGGAAAACCAGACGAGGAATGCTAGTGATTCTTGCAACGAAGGGTTCCGCGAATCGCGTTCAGCGTGGTGGGCTAAAAATATTGTCTGCTTTCCCACCGCCAAAGCCGCCAGACCCCCTCTCTCCCCGGTCCCCGTCCCGCCAGTGAACGCCACCCGCGAAAAGAAAATTCCTTTCAGAAAAAGTTTTAGCTCCGTGCTGCTTCGGTTGTGGATGAAATTCCCCCATTCCCGTTTCGGTGGGCGAGGCGTTGACTCACTCCGGGCTGGGCAGCCCCTTCTCGCGGAAATAGGAGGCGGCTTCCTCCGGGGCGTGGGCTTTCCAGTTCTTCCAGACTTGGTTCAGAGCGGTCGTGCGTTGCGCGGGGTCGGTGATGGTGATGGCCCAATCTACGGCGGAGGGGGGCTCTTTTTGAGCGACGAGAGGTGCGAAGGCGGCTATCGCGGCATCGCGGTTCGTGCTCGGCGGGAGGTCGCGCAGCCAGGTGGCGGCTCCGTTGTAGTCGGCCTTGGTCCACGTTTGAACGAAGCCCTGGAGGGCTTCGGGTTCGGTGGTGCGGCGGTTTTCCAATAACCAATTGGCGCGGGCCGCGGTCTCGGGTCCGATGCCGGTGGCGGCGAGGATGGCGGCGGTGGCATCGTGCATGTGGGGCGATAGTTTTGCTGACTCCAGGGCTTCGCGACTGGCCTCAAAGCCGACGTTTTCGCCGAGGGCTTTGGCGAAGTGCTGCAGCGTCTGAAAGTGTTTATCTGTCGGTTGGTCTCCGCCGCCAATACGTTCGAGTGCGGCCCGACGCTGATCAGCGGTTTTCAGAGATGAGGCCATGCTCGTCACGGCTTGACGTTGCTCTTCGGGACTGAGTCCGGGCAGTTCATTCAGTGCGGTCATGGGATCTGCCGCAGCCTGAGCCGCAGCGACGTCATATCTCAGCGATTTGACGAGGCCGCCGTCGTCGTATCTGACGAGGCCTTTGTCGAATCCAGCGAGACTGCCATCCTTGACGGCGGTCTCGATCCATGCGGTGGCCGCAGCGGCGTCTTTCGTCGCCCAGACCTTGAGGATACTTCGGAGAATATGTGGATGGTCCGCCATTTTCACGGTTTGCGCGACCGCCCACGCCGGGTCAGTTTCCGCCAGGCGAAGCAACAATGCCTGACTGGTTTCGTTTTTGATGTCGTCGGGGAGGGCGGAACTCATCAGTTTTTCGAAGGCCTGCTTCAGCAGTGCTGGCGGGGCGGTGGAGATCTGCGCCATGATCACCATGGCCCTTTGCTCAAGGTCGCCCGTTGATGCCGGGGCCTTGTTTCTGGCGTCACGGATCAGGGGGACGAGTGCCATGAAGTCAGAGACCAGTTTATCCGGATCAAATTTTTCGGGCTCTGGAGGTGTGGTGTTTGCAGCAGCAGGAGCAGCGGGATCGGAAGGGACTGGCGGCGGCTCTTTCTGCTCTTTGAGCCTGGCAAGTTCGGTGCGCAGATTGGTTTCAGCGGCGAGGATCTGCGTGCTTTGCCACCATTGGAAAAGTGCGGCAGAGGCAACGACCAGCAGAACAAAAGTGAGGTGGCGACGGTTCATGGTTTGGAAGCGGGGTCTGGAGTTTGGCGCCCGGACGTGATCACGCGCGTTCGCTTCTGCCCCGACCAGCGGGACTCGCCAAGTTCGGTGAGGGCACGCTCCCGCTCCGCGCCTGCGGGCATGGCCTCCACGAGATCCATCGCTGCTTTGAACTGGGCCTTTCCGGTCATTCCGAGGTTTCTGGCAAAGGAACTGGTGAGCACCGGATCGGTCGGGGATTGCGCGGCGATTTCCTGCTGATAGGCCTCCATGGCACGGGCCAGGTCTTGTTGCCCCTGCATGGCGAGGAATAAGCCGACCGCCTCTTCCGCCTGGCCCTGAGGGGCCTCGTGGCGCAACCAGGCAGCCTGAGCTTTCACTTGTGTCCAGTCAGTTTTGCCTTCGTCCGTTCTGGCGATGGACGATGCCACACCGGCCAGCAGGGCACGTTTGCCATCATCATTCGCATCGATGGATCTCGCCAATTGCGCTGCGGCAGCGGGGTCAGTGTCCGCCAGGTGTCTCACGGCACCGGCGACCGCATTGGCCTGGTAGCCCGGCGGGAGAAGTTTGGCCATCCGCAGCACGAGCGCCGGATCGAGGGTCTTCACGGCCAGGCTGAGCGCGTTGGCTGCATCCTGCGGGGGGACCAGGGTGATTTCCTTTTCCGCGATATCAGGACGGGACCTCAACAGACCAGCGATGCGATGCTGCTGCAGGGTGCTCTCCAGGCTCATCATGTTGGAAAGCTGTCTGGATTCAAAGGCACCGTCTGTTTTGGCTTTGGCGAACCATGCTTCGGCCGCTTCCGGTTCTTTGGAGACCCAGAGTCCGATGGCCGCTCCCGCTTGGAAACTCAGGGGTAAACTGTCTTCTGCTGAGGCCGTCGCTGCCATACGCACAGAGATTTTGAGGGCCGTGGCTGGTGCTTTCAACGTGAGGGGTGAAAGCAGAGCGATGATCAGCCCGCTGCGCTTGGCGGGTGGCAGATCCAGCTTTTCTGCTGCCAGGATCAGTCCCTCCAGGGCATCGGCATCAAGCGAGCCGATGGTATTTCGAACGCTGAGCATTTTCGCCATCTCGGCGGTGCTGGTCGGCTCGCGTTTGCTCAGGAGTTCTGCCCATGCGACCAGGTCAATGCCGTCCGGCACGCCTGTTTTGCTTGAGGCTGTCGCTGGAGCGGAGCGGGCCTCGCGGCGTGCGGTCCCGTCCGATGCAGGTCCAGCATTGGCGCGCATGGCTCGCACGGAGGTTGTCAGGTCGGCCACTCGCGTGCGGGCGGCAGCATTGGAGAAATATTGCAGGCCGAGCGGAATAAGCGCTGCGAGCACGATGCCCAGCGCGATAGCGGTTTGTTTGACTTTCATAATGTAGAGGGTGTGCAGGGTGAGCGTTTTCCATGAGAGTCCGCCGGCAGCGGTGAGAGGTCCGGTGGCGAGGACTGCCGTGATGGCTGCGGGTGCGGGTTGGGTAAGAACGTCATGCAGTCCCGCAGCGATGACCGCGCCGGGCAGGGCAACGCCTTTCCTGGCAAAGGCACGCCGCAACTGCTCCACGGCACGCGACCCGCGCTTCCGCCAGGTGGCGGATTGTCCGCCCAGCCGTTCTGACATTTGCTCAAAGGTCCAGCCATCCACATACTTCATGAGAAGCACGCGGCGGTCTTGCTCTGGCAGGTCATTGAGTGCCGCATCGAGAATGGGGGCGGCCCTGGCCCACGGATCCGGGCTGTCATCCGGGGGAATATAGGTTTTCATACGGGCTTCGTGGCGTCGCTCACGACGGAGGAGCGTGGCGGCTTCATAACTGACAGTGCGGTGCAACCATGGAGCGAGACTGGGCGTGGCGGACACGCGCGCTGCCTTCCGGGCCAAAATGGCCAGCGCATTCTGGGCCGCCTCCTGCGCCAGTTCCGGGCTCCCTGTCCGCCGCAGCCCGGCATGAAAAAGCAGGCCGGCATAACGCCGCGCCAGCACCCCGAAGGACTCATCCGAGCCTTCGCGGATCCAGGCATTCAGCAGTGTGGTGTCGTCGTGCGTGGTCATCTTTATTAAGTGAACCTCCGCCGGCCGAAAAGTGTGACGGACAATTCTACTGCACTTTCGTCAGCCAGGCGTCGAGTTTCGCGCGCGCTTCGGGCGGTAACTGCTGTCCATTGAGTGCTTTGCGGGCGGCTTCGGGGTTGCCGGAGGCGAGGGCTTTGGCGGCGGTGCTGGCAGTTTCGTGGGTGGCGAACTGTTCGAGGACGGCGGTGTAGTAGGATTCGCGGCGGGGGTCGCGGGCAGGGAGCTGTTTTGCCCAGTCGAGCGCGGCGGCGGGCTGGGAGTTGTTCCATTCTTGGAGCACGCCTTCCAGCGCTTCGAGACGGCGGGCGGACTGAACCTCGGCGGCCCATTTCAGAGCGGCCTGGGGATCGCCGCGGGCGATGCTGCGCGCGGCGGTGGCGAGGGCGTATGACGGTGCGGCGGCACCGGCGGGGGTGGTGAGAAAGTCGGCGTAGCCTTTGGGATCGTTGCCGGACCACTGCCACTGCACTTCGCCGAGCACGTGCTTCAGGGAATCGGGGTCGAGCGTGCCGAGCCATGTCACGGCTTCCGCAGACACCGGCTGGTTGCTGCCATGCGATGGCATCCACTTTTTGGCCACGGAAACGGCGGCGCGAGCGCGGGCGAGCGAGGCATCCATGCCGCTGACGAGCGCCGCGGCGGCGCTCACGTCCCTGGCCGCCACTCCGGCCAGCACGGCACCCACTGCTTCATCCATGGTGCCGCCGGCGAGGTGGCCCTCGATCCACTGCATCGCGCCGGTGGTGTCGGTTTTGGCCCACTCCTCCAGAACCGGGCCGCTCAGCATTCTGCGCACGGATGGATCCGCCGCGCTGAGCCATGCGGCGGCTTTCGTGAGGTCTTTCGCGGCCCACTCTTTGGCGATGCCGTTGGCGAGGGCGGTGCCGAACTTGTCTTTGATGCCAGCAGCGAATGTCAGGGCGGCCTCGGGATCGCGCGCGGCCCAGACCTTGCCGATGGCCCCGAGCGCGGTCTGCGTGGCGTAGCCCGCGGGATGGGCGAGGGCGAATTCGGCGGCGTGGCGCGGGTCCTTCTCTGCCCATGCCGTGATGCCGTCCATGGATGGTCCGTAGTTATCAATATGCCAGTCGGCCAGGCATTTGAGGCCCATCTCGGGGTCCTTCTGGATGATGCCGTTGACCACCTGATGACGCATGTTCTGTAGAAACCCGGTGTCGGCGGGGCTGCTGTTGAGCGCGGCCAACGCCGCAGAAGCATCGGATCGGGTCCATTCCTCAAACAGATAGTCAGCCAGCCGGTCCCCGGGGAACGCGGTGTCGCGCGGCCTGGCGGAATCGGCGGCGATGATGGTGTCGAAGAGATGCTGCGGCCCCAGCTCCATCCAGCGCGCGCCGATGATGCGCAGAAGGACGCTGTCGCCTTTCGCCATGCGGGCGAGCTGCGGCAGGTCGGCGAGCTTTGCCTTTTCCAGAGCAGACATCCAGAGCAGCCAGCGGTTCACACCCGGGGAAATGGCGAGCTGCTGCTCCAGCTCTGCGGCCAGGGCGGACGCGACGTGAGGCTGTGCACGGCCTGGCGCGGCAGGGGCGGCAGGGTCTTCAGAGATGCCTGACAAGTCAGGCATTGGCTCCGCTGGCGGGTGCTGCATGCGGCGCACGACGAAACCCGCAGTGAGACCGCAGACAGCGAGGACGATGAGATAAAGCCGGCTGGTTTTCATCGGATAGGGGTGGCTTCGGTGGCTGGTGGCGGGGTGGCCTCCACGGGCATTTGGTCCAGTTTTTCCAGCAGGGCGGCGCGTTCCTGAGGAGTGATGCGGGCTCCGGCCAGCGTGTCAGCGATGGCCGACGGGTCCCGCCGCCGCATCGACAGAAGGGTGTTCAGCATCGCCGAGTTGCGCTGGGTTTCGTCGCCGATATTCTGCGCCCAGTCCCATGCTTCGTCTGGAGATTCCTGCGCGATGGCCTGCACCAGCCATTCGGCTGCCTTGTCCCGCTCCGCGCCAGCCGGCAGGGTGTCCACCCATTCCGACGCGCGCCAGGAATCGCCCACTGCCCATGCGTTGGTCACGTAGCCGATCGCCGCAGTGCGCTCCGCCCCCGGGGGCAGCGCGGTGGCCCACGCCACGGCCTCCTCCGGGGCCTGCTCCGTCCATGCGCGGGCCACGCGGGCGGTCATGTTTTCCCGGATCTCATCCCGCAACTGCGGCAGCAAGGCCAGCCACTTCTGCGGGTCTGCGAAATTTTTTTGGTTCAACCCCATCAGCGCAGCCTCGACCAGCGCTGGCTTCAGCGTGTCCGGAGCCTGCGCCATCAGGGAATCCAAATTGTGCGGCATCTGCGAGGCACTCATCAGGCTGCGGGCGAGCGAGTCACTGAATTTTTTGCCCTCCGGAGTGTCCGGCAGGTCCCGCGCGATCTGGAGAGCAAAGTCCGGATTCTGATAGCCCGCGGAGTTGATGATTTCGCTCCTAAGTTGGTCCAGCGCGGGGTCCGAGGGCTGTGTCTTCAGCCAATCCCAAATGACCGGACGCTGATAGCCTGACTGATTCATCAGTGCGCTGCCGATCGCAGGCATCAACGCGCTCAGCGAGCCGTCCGCCATGTGCCGTGCCAGGAAGGCCGCCGGGTCGTCATTCAGGCGCTGCGTCACGGCATCTGCCATGCCTAGCAAGTCCTCGCGACTGAAGCTTTCGGGATGCGCGGCCAGCCAGGCCACCGTGGCGTCGTAGTTGGTTTTCCCCGCCTCCTGCAGCACCCGGGCACCGGTGGTATCGGCGAAATATCCTTCGCGTCCGCCCGGCGGCACGTCCTTCACCCGGCCCAGCGCCGAGGCCGGAGCAGTGGCAGCCACGCCCAGGAGCGCGGCGCGGATAATGTTATGGAGGTCCACGCCCTCCGGGAGCGCTTTGGCCCACGCGATGGCCGCGTCCGGGTCTGTCCTCGCCCATGCCTTCGCGATCCCCGCCAGCGCCTGCTCGCGCTGGGGGCCAATCACGCCCTCCGCCGCGGCGCGCGCAGCCTCCAGCCCGCTCTCCGCGAGGATGGCAAAGGCATCGCGCACTTCATTGGCCCAGTGATTGTCGGACTTCGGCATCTTCGCAGCCAGCGAGGCGAGGCTCCCGGGCACGCGCCGGGCGATCTCCGTCAGGTTCTTCCGCGCCAGCCCGTCCCATCCCTCGCCGCCACCAGAGAGCGCAGCCACGGCGGCAGCCGGATCCCGCCGCATCCATTCGCTGAAAAACTGCTCGCGCTGGCCGCTGTCGCGCCCCTTTTCCATAAAGAACGCGAAGCCCCCCTCCGGCGAAAGCTCCGCCCACTCCGCGCTCTGCGCTGCGCGGAAAATACGCCGCCGCACCGGGTCCTTGATGTCCGCGATGGCCTGGAAGAGCGCCGGCATATCCTCCGCCGTCGAGCCGTGCTCGTCGTGCAGCTTCTTCCACTCCGCATAGAGCGCGGAGTCGGAGAAATCAGGCTTCGCGGGCGCTTTCGCGGCTGCGACCGCCGACTGCGCGTCCGGCCTCCTGACAGAATCCGGCGGGCGGGTTTCCATGCCCATGCGCGCTCCGTAGCCGAGCGGCAGGCAGGCCGCCGCGATGGCCGCGGCGATAGTTAGGGTGGATTTCGAGGTACTCATGGCTGTGGCGACTGTGGTTGCAGAGGAAGTGGCTCCGCCCGCGGCGGTGCTGGCGGAGGCAGCGGATGCCGCCGATGCCGATGCCGCGGCGGCCGCGGTGAAGACAGACCCCGCGATGACCGCCGGAGCCGTCAGCGCGCCGATAGCCGCGGCGATCAGCATGGTGAAAACCGCCGTGGGGCGCGTGCGCGTCAGCACCGATTCGATCATCCCCGTCACGCGCTCACGCAGCATTTCCCGGCCCCGTGCCAGGCGCTGCTTCACCGCGTCCTCGCTCAGGTCCAGCGCCTCCGCGACGCTCCGGACGGACTGGCCCTCGCGGTAGAAAAGCACGAGCGGCACGCGGAACTGCTCTGGCAGTTTTGTCAGGGAATCGCGCACCAGCGCCGCCTCATCGCCGTCCGCCGCCGCCTCGTCCGGCTGTGGCGCGGGGTCCGCCTCCTCCGCGAAATTATCCGTCACGACCTCCCCGTGCAGCCTGCGCCGGTAGCCCAGCGCCGCCGTCCGCGCGATCTGCCCCAGCCACGCCCGCAGAAGCTCCGGCTCGCGCAGGTGATGGATCTTCCGCCACGCCGTGAGGAACGCGTCTTGCGCCGCATCCTCGCTAGCCGCGAAGTCCGTCAGAATCCCGAACGCGATACCGCACACCATCGCCTGATGCCGCGCCACGATCTCCACGAACGCCTTCTTCTCCCCCCGCTGCGCCGCACGCGCCAGCTCGGCATCCGGCAGGCCAGCGGCGGGAGTGGAGAGAGAATAGGGCGTCATGCCACACAGATGCGCCGGCCCGCGCGCCGGTGACAGGAAAAGTTCGGCGGGCGGATTCCGGGGTGGGAATCCGTGGGTGCCGCCAGTGCCGCGTCCGTCGCTGGACCGTGGCACCTCCGTAACGAGCGCACCGGCACGCTGCGGGAAGGGCGTTATAAAAGTGTGAGCGTGCAGGATGAAGCAAACGCTCTGCGCACGATGGCCACCTATATTGATCTCAACCCCGTGCGCGCCGGCCTGACCGATGATCCTGGCAGCTACCGCTGGAGCGGCTGCGCCGAAGCCATGACCGGCGACCCACAGACCATGTAAGAACATCGCGCAAATCACTGGAGCCACCGCCGGGCGCGTGCAGGGCCGCGGACTGGGCGAAGCCGCACCCGTGGAGAATGGAAGGAAATCTACAACCTTCGCCGATTGAGAGAGCAGGGGTAATGAGCACCCTGCACCAGCGATCCCACCCCCGATCCCATCTTGCATTCCCCTCTCCGGCCACTATGAAACCAGCCCGCCGCGCCCCCGGTTTTGCGGCACCCCACCTTTATCTACCGATCCCATGTCCCAGGAAACCACTCTCATTCTTTTCAAGCCTGACTGCGTGCAGAAGCGTCTCAGCGGCGAAGTGCTCAAGCGTTTCGAAGCCGAAGGCTTCACCGTGCGCGGGCTGAAAATGATGCACCTCAGCGACGGTCTTCTGAAAGAGCACTATGCGCACGTCGCCGACAAACCGTTCTTCCCCGAGATCGTAACCTTCATGCAGAGCAGCCCCGTCGTGGCACTCGCCCTCGGCGGTGAAAATGTCATCGCCCGCGTCCGCGACCTGCTCGGTCCGACTGATTCCACTAAAGCTCCGAAGGGAACCATCCGTGGTGATTTCGGTGAGAACATGATGGTCAATGTCTGCCACGCCTCCGACGGACCGGAGACGGCGGCAGCGGAAGTGAAGCGGTTCTTCGGCGAAGGCGAGGTGTTCTAAAAAGCACCAGGCACCAAAGAAGCTCCAAACTTCGGTAGAGTTACAATTTGAATTTTTGTAAGGGAATCGCAGCGCGGGGATGGCGGCAGCCTGCCCGTGTCCGCCACCGACTGAGCAGGCAAACACGGGCAGGCTAAAGCCATGCCCGCGCTACAGGCATCGTTTCCCGCTCCGGCGGCACGTTCCTTTTCTATCTGAGACACTACCCAAACACACATCCCGGACGGCGTGTGGCTCGCGCGGCGCTGTGCCTGGTGTTTCTATGGAGCCTGGGATTTGGTGCCTGGAGTTTTTACTCCGTGGTGATTGCCGCGTCCTGTTTCTTCAGCGCCTGCTCCAGCGCGCGCCAGCCCAGCATGGCGCATTTCACGCGCTGGGGGAATTGCCGGACGCCGGCGAACACGGCCATCTCTCCGAACCTGTCCATGTCAGGATCCGCCTCCGTGCTGACGATGTCGTGGAATCCGCTGATGAGCCCGCGGGCTTCCTCCACCGTGCGACCTGCTGCTTTTACGGTCATGATGCTCGCCGCGCTCTGACTGATGGCGCAGCCCTGGCCCTGAAAGGTGACTTTCGCGATTTTTCCGTCGTCGGCGAACGTGACCCAGACTTCGATCTCGTCACCACAGGACGGATTCACGCCCTCGGCATGAAATGCCGGCGGCACCGGCTGGGGGCCGGAATTCCGCGGGCGGCGGGAGTGATCGAGGATGACCGACTGATAGAGTTCGTCGAGGGGGTTCATACAAAGTAGCGGCGGGTGGCGGTGAGGATTTCGCCGGCGCGGGCGATCTCGTCCTCTGTGTTGTAAAAGTAAAGGCTGGCGCGCGCGGTGCCGGGGAGCTTCAGCTTCCGCATCAACGGCTGCGTGCAGTGGTGGCCGCCTCGCATCGCGAGGCCCTTCTCACTCGCAAACGTGACGAGGTCGTGCGGATGCACGCCGTCCATCACAAAACTGCTCAGCGCGCCGCGCGCACCCTTCGGTCCGATCGCGCGCACTCCGTCAATGCTGTCGAGCGTCTCCACGAGCCGGGTGGTGAGCGCTTCATCGCGCGCCGCGATGTTCTCCATGCCGAGCGCATCCAGATAGTCGCAGGCCGCCGCGAGTCCGATGGCTCCGGCGATCGGCGGCGTGCCGGCTTCGAACTTGCCGGGTGCCGCGCGATACGTGCTGCGCTCGTAGCGCACGCTTTCGATCATCTCACCGCCGCCGTGAAAGGGCGGCATGTCCGCGAGCGCCTGCGCGGTGCCGTAGAGTACGCCGATGCCGGTGGGACCGCAGATCTTGTGACCGGAGAACGCGAGAAAATCGCAGCCGAGCGACTTCACATTCACCGGGATGTGCCCGACGCTTTGTGCAGCGTCCACGAGCGTGGTGACGCCGCGGCTTCGCGCCAGGGCACACCATTCCGCCGCCGGGGTGATCGTGCCGAGCGAATTGGAAATGTGAGGGAAGGCAAACAGCCTTACCTCCCCGGTGAGCAACGCCGGGACCGCCGCCTCGTCCACTGCACCGTCTTCGCCCGTCACCGGCACAAACCGCAGCACCGCGCCATGCCGCTCCGCTGCCAGCTGCCAGGGAACGAGATTGCTGTGATGCTCGAGTTCCGTCAGGAGAATCACGTCGCCCGCGCGCAGATTCTTTTCACACCACGCCCGCGCCACCAGATTGATCCCCTCCGTCGTGCCGCGCGTGAAAACGATTTCCTCCTCCTCCGCACCGATGAACTGCGCCACCCGCCGGCGCGCCGATTCGTACCTGTCCGTGGCCCGCGCGCTCAACTCATAGAGCCCGCGATGCACGTTGGCATTGTCGTGTTCGTAGTAACGCGACAGCGCATCAATCACCGCCTGCGGTTTTTGCGAACTCGCCGCACTGTCAAAATACAGGAGCGGCTGCCCGTTCGCCTGCACCTGGCTGAGAATCGGGAACTGCGCCCGGACGGCGTGCCAGTCGGGAGTGGGGGATATCATCCGCTAAAGGGAATGGGCCGGCAGGGCGGCGCAAGGGGACAGGGCCGCTTCCAACTTGTTGTCACGGCAGGATGAATGGGCCTCCCCGGCCAACCACGGACAGCGGCCATTTTTATGTCGTCACCATTGAGGCGATCTGTAAACTGACTTTTTCGCCGCTATGAAATACATCCTCGCCCTTGATCAGGGCACCACCAGTTCCCGCGCAATCGTTTTCGATGAATCCGGCAAGCCGGTGTCCGCGGCCCAAAAGGAGCATCGCCAGATCTATCCGCGGGCCGGCTGGGTGGAGCACGACGCAGAGGAAATTTGGGCAAACCAATACGCAGTGGCGCTGGACGCCCTGACGCAAAGCGGCCTAACCGCCCGCGACATCACCGCCATCGGCGTTGCCAATCAGCGCGAGACCAGCGTCATGTGGGACGCCGCGACCGGAAAGCCTCCGGGCAACGCCATCGTCTGGCAGGACCGCCGCACGGCGGGTATTTGCTCCAGTCTGAAAGCCGCGGGCAAAGAACCGCTCTTCGTGGAACGCACCGGCCTGCGGCTCGACCCTTACTTCAGCGGCACCAAACTGAAATGGATGCTCGACCAGCATCCCGGCGCCCGCCCCCGCGCCGCGCAGGGCGAACTGCTCTTCGGCACCATTGACTCGTGGCTCATCTGGAAACTCACCGGCGGCAAAGTCCATGTCACCGATGCCACTAACGCCTCCCGCACCCTGCTGCTGAACATTCACACCGGTGAGTGGGATGATGAATGCCTGCGCCTGCTCGACATTCCGCGAGCGATGCTCCCGGTCGTCACGGACAGCAGCGGTGTCATCGGTGAAGTCGCCCTGCCGGGACCGCTCGCCGGCATTCCCATCGCCGGTATCGCCGGTGACCAGCAGGCCGCGTTGTTCGGGCAGGCGTGTTTCGAGTCCGGCATGGCCAAGAATACCTACGGCACCGGCTGCTTCCTGCTGATGCACACCGGTGCCAGTGCCGTGCCCTCACAAAATAACCTCCTGACGACCATTGCATGGCGGATAAACGGGCGCATCGAATATGCGCTCGAAGGCTCCGTGTTCATCGGAGGGGCCGTGGTGCAGTGGCTGCGCGACGAATTGCAGATCATCCGCAGTGCCGCGGAGTGTGATGAACTTGCCGCCACGGTTCCGGATGCCAATGGACTGTTTGTCGTCCCCGCGTTCGCCGGGCTCGGCGCTCCCCACTGGGATCCAGGCGCCCGCGGTGCCGCGTTTGGCATGACCCGCGGGACCAACCGCGCCCACTTCTGCCGCGCCGCTCTCGACAGCATCGCTCTCCAAAGCGCCGACCTCATTCACTGCATGGAGAAGGACTCGGGCATTCCTCTCAAGGAATTGCGCGTGGATGGCGGCGCGGCCCGCAGCGCCCTGCTGATGCAAATCCAGTCCGACCTGCTGCAGCGGCCTGTCGTGCGTCCCCGCTGTGTCGAAACCACCGCGCTCGGGGCCGCCTATCTGGCCGGACTAGCGACCGGCGTGTGGAAATCGCAGTCGGAGATCGCCCGGCAGTGGAGTGTGGACGCCCGCTTCACTCCCGGCGTCGGAGCCGCCGCCATCCAGCCGCTCCTAACCGGCTGGCGGAAAGCAGTGGAGCGGACCAAGGGGTGGATCGAGACTTAAATCACAGCTTCCTTATGGACGAGTTCGTCACCGCCATTCCCGCGGACCGCAAACCGCTGGTGGACATCGCCATGGCCTTGAGCCTGACGGTCGCCGGCATTGTCACCCACCAGTCAGCGCTTAAGAACGGCGAACTGATGAAGATCCCGCAGTTCAAACGATGAACACTCGCCCCGCGGGTCGCTCTGACTGCGCGGGCGCTCTGCGGCTCAACCACCAGCGGCCTCTACCGGTTCAGCCAACTGACCATCGTTCGCGTCACAAGGTCCGCCGCGTCCTGCTGCACCCAATGATCGGCGTCCGGCACAGTCACCAGCGTCAGGTCTTTCCCGACCCATTGCCATGTGTCATTCAGGGCTCCGGGCAGCAGTGCCTTGTCTTTGAGCCCGTGGATGAGCAGGACCGGGCACTGCACTTTCACCACCGGCGAGGTATCTTCGACATAAGGTTCCCGGGGGTAGTTGCGTTTGTAGTAGTTCAGCATCGCTTCGAAATCCGAGCGGCGGAATGCCTCCACGTAACGCGCGCGCACGGCGGGATCCTTGATCCAAAACGTCAGGCCCTCTGCGGTTAGTTTGGTGTGTGCTCCGTCCTCCTGAAACTGCCGGGCATAAGCGCTCTTCTTTTGCTGCTCCGGGTTCGTCGCCAGTTCGCGGCTCAACCCGCGGGGGTGCGGCAGGTTCAGGACGATCAGTTTCCCGACCATTTCCGGCCGGGCCATGGCGAGTTGCCACGCCACCGCCCCGCCCCAGTCGTGCCCAACGACAATCGCCTGCTCCTGTCCGCGCGCGCGAATGACTGCCGCGACGTCAGCGGTCAGCAGGCTCATGTCATAGTTCTCCACTCCCTTCGGGCGGTCGCTGAGATTGTATCCGCGCTGGTCGATGGCCACGACCTCGTGGTTCTTTGCCAGCGCCTCCATTTGCACGCGCCATGTAAGCCAGCAGTCGGGAAAGCCGTGTATCATCACCACGAGGGGGCCCTTGCCGAGGCGGGCGTAATGAATGCGCACGCCGTTGTTGGTGGCATAGCCGTGTTCCACCTTCCGTTCAATTTCAAGGAGCGCCGGCTCATCCGCAGCGCGGGCACAAGGGGTCGTCAGGAGAGGGAGTCCAACAAAGACAGCAGCGATCCATCGCAGGAAGCGGCGGTGATTGATCCGGTGGCGGGGCGGCTCGAGGCCGCAGTCGTGAGCGTTGTTCATAAGGCAGTTGTTATCGCTGAATGGAACGGATGGACTGGTTTTCAATCAGGAAGCGGGGCCTGCTGCGGCATGAAAGGACAAACGCGGAAAGTGATAGGATTGCTTTCGCGATCATGGGAAGTGTTCATCGGACGGCGAACCATCGGCACTTGCGGTCATTGACGCAGGGGTTTCGGACGGATTCCAATACGGGTCAGGTCGATTGGCTTGAAGCCGGTTTTCAGCGCGGGTGATTCCGGCCGGAGCCGGAAATCCACCGTTTCGGACGGGACAAACAACGGGTCGGCGATAACGGAGTTGGCGTCGTGTCCCCGGGCGCGCCACTGGTCCCATGTGGCACCGGCGAACGTCATCGTCTGCGCCGCCCCGGGCCGGGTGTCCCAGTAAACATTGCCGTCCATGCGGTAGTTGTCGTTCGACCAGTTGGAGCCGAGCAGATCGCCGGAGTTGAAGCAGACGATGTTATTGGTAAAGGTGAACGAGACGTGCGGTTCGGCGCGGGACCGCATGAGCTGGTGTTCACCGTTGAAGGCGAAAATGCTATTCCGAACGATGTTATCGCGGCCGTAATGCTGGTGAAAGCCGGCGCTCCTGCAGTGATGAACAACATTGTTTTCGAGCACGATTCCGGTGCTGCCTTCGTCGG
>JANNVM010000544.1:0-6181 GCA_031414455.1 Verrucomicrobiota bacterium | reverse complement strand
GTGCCCGATTTTGCGGCAAAGGTCAATCTTCGCGGCCCGTCGCTGTGTAACTTCCCTGTCACCCGCCATTCCCCCACCCAAGTCCCCCTTGCACCGCTGGCACACCGGCGCTTCGGACGGCGGCAGGTTATTCACGCATATGGACACGCAAGGTCAGCAACTTCTCAGCGCCCGGGAAATCGATACCAAGATCCACCGGCTCGCGTGTCAGATCCTGGAGAATCACCCGCGCGATCCCTTCGTGCTCGTGGGAATTCACAAACGCGGCGTGCCCCTCGCCCGCCGCCTTGCAAAATTCCTCGAGTCCGACCGCCCGGATGTGCGCGCCGGCTCACTCGACATCACGCTCTATCGCGACGATCCGCAAAATATGGAAGGCCCCGCAAAACTGGGCTCGTCGGAGATCCCCTTCAATCTTAACGGACAACTGGTCGTCCTCGTGGATGACGTCCTCTACACCGGCCGCACCGTCCGCGCGGCGATGGATGCCCTCATTGATTTCGGACGCCCGTCAAAAATCGAACTCGCCTGCCTCGTGGACCGCGGGCACCGCGAGTTGCCCATCCAGCCGGACTACTGCGGCCTCACCCGTGTCACCGGCCCCGGCGAATACCTCCGCGTGCTTCTGCGGGAAGAGGATGGACAGGACGGACTCTTTCTGGTGAAGAGTAAAAGCGACTCCGTCACCGGGAACCCCTCATGAAGCCGCGCAAAGACCTCCTCGATATCGAATCCCTCAGCAACGAGGAGATCGAACTCGTCCTCACGAACGCCAAGCCGTTCAAGGATCTCATCCGGCGCAGCGTGAAGAAAGTCCCGCCACTGCGGGGCCGGCATGTGCTCACGCTGTTCTACGAACCCAGCACCCGTACCCGCTCGTCTTTTGAAATTGCCGCGAAACGCCTCAGCGCCGACGTGACCAACTTCACCGTCTCCACCTCCAGCGTCGTGAAGGGCGAGACCATCATCGACACAATAGACACCCTCCAGGCGATGCAGGTGGACTACATCATCGTGCGTCACGGCTCCAGCGGCGTGCCGAACCTCATCGCCAAACATTCCGCAGCGAGCATCATCAACGCCGGCGACGGCAACCACGCCCATCCCACCCAGGGCCTGCTCGACGCCTTCACCATGAAGGAAGTCTGCGGCGACATCGCCGGACGCCGTGTTGTGATCGTCGGCGATGTGCTCCACAGCCGCGTCGCCCGCAGCACCAGCACCATCCTCCGCAAGCTCGGCGTCCAGGTTGGCTTCTTCGGCCCCGGCCCCCTCATCCCCGACGACCGCCACGCCGACATCCGGGCGTTCTCGTCCTTCGATGAAGTCTTCGCATGGAAACCGGACGTCATCTACCTCCTCCGCATCCAGATGGAACGGCAGCGCGACCAGTTCTTCCCCAGCCTGCACGAGTATCACCGGATCTACGGCGTCACCGAAGAACGCCTCGCCGTCATTCGCGAGCGCGGCATCTACATCATGCACCCCGGCCCCGTGAACCGCGGCGTCGAACTCGTGGACAGCGTCATGAGTTATGAAAAAACCCTCATCAACCTCCAGGTCGAAAACGGCATCGCCACCCGCATGGCCGTCCTCCACTGGCTCCAGCCGGGAACGACCGTGCGCGAGATGGATTGAGTTATTGGCAACTCACATCCCCGGACGCTGATCCGCCGGGCGGATGGTCGCTTTCATATCCTTCGCCCGGACCAGCGCCATCTTCATGCCGCGCTCGCGCGTGAACTCCAGCTTCCCGGTGATCTCGTACCAGCCCATCTCGACATGGTCCGGTGCCGGTCCCTCGAAGACGACCGGAATGGAATACGGCCGTGCATCCGCGGCACAGCAGGTCACCATCATGGTCACCACGCGGAGGTGTCCAGGCCCGGGATTCACCTGATCTTTCACCACCTGGCCGGTCGTTTCGATCATTTGTCCCTCCATGACATCCGCATACTCGGGATCGCCGCTCATGTAGTGGAGATTCACCACACTCAGCGGGAAATTCCCGTCCTTGGTCCGCTTCACATACTCCTCAATCTTCGCCAGCGTCAGTCCCACGCCGTTCGCTGGTTCCGCAGCACGCGCGGCTGCCAGTGCGGGATTGGCAGCCGCCATGCGCTGCTGGCTGCCGCTGTCGCCGCGGTAGGCCTCGGCCTTGTGCTGCAGGTAGCGGCTGGAAAACTGATCCGGTGTCAGCATCGCTGCCGCCGCCACGGACCCTGACAGCACCAGCAGTGTCATCGCCCGGCCCATCACACTGCCTTCGTGATGGTGATGCGGAGCCGGCGCTTCGCTGCCGTGATCATGATCGCAGCCATCGTCCGCACTGTGATCATGCCCGCAGGCCGCCTCTTTGCCGCGCATCAGCCAGTTAAACACCCCCATCACCATGATGCCGAGGCCACCGCAGAGGGCCAGTGTTTTAAACCATCCGGTCACATAAGGAGAGTCAGGATTCTTCCCGTCAATGCGACCGCTGGCCACGAAATAACACAACACGCCGCCCATCATGATCAGCACCACGGCCTGAAGTGCGATGAAAAACCGCCGGGTCCACTCGGCGTCCTCCCCATCATCCGTGTGGTCGTGCGCGCAGTGTTCATCATGCACATGATCGTGCCCGCAGCCTTCATGCCCGCCGTGTTTGTGAACGGGATCCTTCTCCCCGGCAGGGTGATCATGATGTTCATGCCCGCAGCAGTCGTCATGTTTGTGATCGGGGGCCTTCGCCTCTGCCGCGTGGTCATGATGATCGTGGCCGCAGCAGTCGGGCCCCTCGTGTTTGTGATCGTGTTGATGGCTCATGGTTTGACCGGAGTTGGCATATCAAAAACGGTGCCCGCAGCGAAACTGGCGGCATAGACGGCGAAGAACAGACCGATGCCGAGCCAGAACACCACTTTGGGTTTCAGGACGGTAGAATAGAGCAGAATCAGCTTCATGTCGAACATTGGTCCAAACGTGAGGAAGGCCAGTTTGGCCGTCGCCGGAAAGATGGCATCCTGCGCGATGACGAACGCATCCGTCGTGCTGCAGAGACTGAGCACGAACGCCACCAGCATCAGGACCGGTGCCGCGAGCCAGAAATTGCCGGCGAGGAATTGAATCCCGCCCTGAAGGTCCGGACGGTAGAGCACCTGCGTCTGCATCATCGCCGCAATGGCCACGCCGATGAAGAAATAGAGCGCCACATCCAGAAAATCCCGCTGTGCCGACCGCAGCATCGTCACCACACCTTCACCGGGAGCCCGCGGGGCCGGAATGGTGTCCTTTGCCTCTTTGCCTTTATTCAGGTCGGCGAGCACTTGACCCCGCAGCAGCGAAGCCATGGGGATCCGCGACAGCACAAAACCCGCCAGCACGGCGATGACAAACCCGACACCCATCCGCGCACAAACCATGAGTACCGGATCGCGGCCCTGAAAAGCGGCCCACGTGCTGAGGCCCACGATGGGATTCACGATCGGAGCGGCGAGCATGTAACTCATTGCACAGCCGACCGGCAGACCCTTTCGCACCAGTCGCCCGATCACCGGCACGATGGCGCATTCACATACCGGAAAGATCAGCCCCAGCAATCCGCTGACCACAATCGCCACGCCCGCCCGCCGCGGCAGCAGTTTCTCCATCAAGCGCGCCGGCAACCAGGCTTCAATCGCCCCGGAAATCAGGGCCCCAAGCAGAATGAACGGCAGTCCTTCAAAAATAATGGCGAGGAACGAATACCAAAAGTCGCCGGTGTTGCTGGGGTCGGGAATGGGCACGGGAAGGATGAGGGATAGGGAAACTGCCGCGCCATTATGCCAACCGCCCCGGGCATGACAAGCGCCGCTTCAAGCCGCAGCATACAGCGGACGCAGCAGCCGGTGATAAAGTCCCGCCCCAAGGAGTCCGCCAATCAGTGGTGCTATTATATAGACCGTGAGCCAGCCGGTGCCATTCGCCGTAAACGGCACGCTGCCCCAGCCGGCCAGCGCCGAGAACACGCGCGGGCCGAGATCCCGCGCCGGGTTGAAGCAGGCCATCGTCAGCGGACCAAGCAGCGAAATGAGCAGCGTCACCGTCAGTCCGATCGTCACCGGGATCAGCACACCGGGCCGCGCCGCATTCCGCTCATCGGTCACGCCGCAAATCACCAGCAGCAATACCGCGGTTCCTGCCACTTCCGCAAAGAAGGCACCCCACGGCGACATCACGGCGCGGGCCGCATCCGTGAGCGGCTTGCCTCCGGGGCTCGGAAAATACTCACCAAAGATCATCGCCGTCGCCTCACTTCCGGCACCGCCCCGGGTGATGCTGTGCGCCGCCTCATACGCTGACAAGGCATCCCTGTAAATGATATACAGCACCCCGCTCGCCAGCATTGCTCCCGCCATCTGTGCCGCCGCATACGGCACTACCCGCGCTTTAGGAAAATTACCCCACGCCGCCAGCGCCACGGTCACCGCTGGATTGAGGTGCGCCCCGCTCAGCGATCCTGTCAGGTAGATTGCCGTCGCGATTCCCAGTCCCCACACGATCGCCACCTGAAACACACCCGACTGCGCGCCCGTGAGCACACTTGTCGCCACCGCTCCGCAGCCGAAGAACACCAGCAGAAAGGTACCGAGGATCTCACCGGTCAGAGCCGCGCGCAGCGTGGGCGTTGGAGCAGGCATGGCTTTCAGCGGCGTTTGGATTCATCACGGCGGCCTGCCGCATAGGCCCCAAACACGGCACGGATTTCATCACGCACCCGGCGGAACACCGCTCTCTTCTCCGCGTCCGTTCCCTCCGCGTGCGCCGGATCATCAAATGGAAAATGATGCCGGTTCACCTGCCCGGGAAACACCGGGCACACCTGATCCGCTTTCCCGCACACCGTGATCACCGTCTCGACATCCGAATTGAGAAACTCCTCAAGGTGCTTCGAGTGATGCCCGCTGATGTCGATGCCCGACTCCGTCAGCGCGGCGATAGCCAGAGGATGCACATAACCCGCCGGATGTGACCCGGCGCTGCACACTTCCAGGAAATCGCCGGCCAGTGACTGCAGGATGCCTTCGGCCATATGACTCCGGCACGAGTTGCCGGTGCAGAGAATGAGGACGCGTGGTTTCGGTAATGTTGTCATCGAGGAAATTCAGCAGCAGGTCGCGCTCTGTTTGGATTTCGCCGCCGCCCGGTGCGGCTCCGCGATCAGGTCCACACAGCGAAAGAAGTCGGCGAAACACGGGCAAGCCAATTGATAGTAGATATTCAGTCCCCGCCTTTCCGACACCAGCACCCCCGCATGACGCATTACTGTCAGGTGCTTCGACACGGTGCTCATGTCGGCGCCCACAATCTCCTGCAATTCACACACACAGCGCTCCCCCTCCAGCAGAGACTCCGCGATCAGCACCCGCGACGGATGAGCCAAAGCCTTGATGACTTCAGCCCGCTGCGCAGGGGTGCTTTGAGGTTTGAGACGCCGCATAGTATTTGGCCAATCCGCCAAATAGTCGAGCAGTGCAAGCAAAGAATTTTCCGCCGGCCGCAGGCTGTAACCGCCCTCAGACCCCCTCCGCGCACAGCAACTCCGCCTGCGCCAACACCCTCTTCAGCGCCTCTCCCTGCAAGTCCGTGCGCCCGCGCTTGATCAGATGCAGGCGGTAGTCAGACCATGCCAGGCGATGAACATTTCAACTCCGAGCGCCTCTCAACGCAGGATTCGTCGTCATGGCGGAAGAATAGTGGTGGCCGTTTGGATTGCCAGGGCGTTCTCACGCCAGCCATTCCCGGTGCTTCTCGATCACCCCGGGCGCCCGCGTGATGAACTCTGGATAGAACGCACCCACGTCTTGCAAATGCCCGTCGTAAGTCACGAGGTGGGATGCATTCCCATTGAGAGCCGCCAGCAAAAACACGGTGTCATCCGCATCAGCCGGGTAATGACGGAGATGGAAGAAAGCGATCTCCACCTGAATGCCGCCGACTTGCAGCAGAGCAAGCAGCCTCGTCATCTTCGCGTTTGGCACACCAAGCTCCAAGAGCTTCTCCATGTATTCTTCGATGATGTCTGGCGTGTGCAACCAATCGAACTCACCCGCCGTCCAGCGCGCCACGATCTGCACATTTGGACTCGTCGGATGATTGCTGCGCTGGGAAGCCAGCACCACGTTAGTGTCAATGACAGCGAGGGTCATGGATTGCCGGG
>JANNVM010000543.1:0-2631 GCA_031414455.1 Verrucomicrobiota bacterium | reverse complement strand
GCGCTTCATGGCGGACGGCTGGTCGTTCAAGAAACTGCACCGCATCATCATAACAAGTTCGGCATGGCGGCAGTCGTCGTCCTCCACCGTCGCCGAACACGCACGCCTCACCGATCCCGAAAACCGCCTGCTCTGGCGCTGGAACACGCGGCGCATGGACTCGGAGCAAATCCGCGACACCATTTTCGCGGCCACCGGCGAACTCGACCTCGCGCCCGGCGGACCCGGTTCCGACGCCACCAAACCGCGCCGCGCCGTCTATGTAAAAGTCCTGCGCAACGTGCGCGATCCCCTCGCTGATGTCTTCGATGCGCCCCAGAATTTCAACAGCACGCCCACCCGCGACACCACCACGACCGCCACGCAGTCCCTCCTGCTCGCCAACAGCCGGTTCCTCATGGACCGTGCCGAGGCCATGGCCAGGGGCCTGACAGAAAAGCACGACGACGACCGCGCCCTGATCGAAGCGGCATGGCAAGCCACCGCCGGTAAGCGTCCCACGACCGATGAGATGGACGAGGCACTCGCCTTTCTCCAGTCGCAGAAAGAAGCCGCGCCGCCGCCGCTGGCCGGAGAATTCATCGCTGACTCCATGCCGCAGCGCGAAGGCAAGGCCGCCGTGCTTTCGCCCGGCACCGCGCAGGAGCGCCTCGTCGTGACGGAGAACGGCATGGCCCTGCCCGACGGCGATTTCACCATCGAGACCGTGATTCTGCTCCACTCCGTTTTCCCCGATGGCCGCGTGCGCACGATCGCCTCGCAATGGAACGGCGACCGCGAGCAGACCGGCTGGGCGCTCGGCGTCACCGGTGCGCAATCGCGCCGCAAACCGCAGATGCCCGTGCTGCAATTGATCGGGCGCAACGCGGACGGAAAAATCGTCGAGGAGCCGGTCTTCAGTGACATCCAACTCCAGTTGGACCGCAGCTATTTCATCGCCGCCGCCGTGCATCCTGACACTGACGGCAAAGGCACCGTCACCTTCTTTGTCAAAGACCTCGCCAACGATGATGAACTGCTCCAAACCGCCGTCGTGCCGCATCCCATTGTCGAGCCGCTGAAGCCCGCCTTTCCCCTCGTCATCGGGGACGCCGAAGGCCCCGTCCGCCGCCAGTGGGACGGCCTCATTGACGAAGTCCGCATCCGCCGCGGCTGCGTCTCCGAACAGACACTCTCACTGAAAGCGCCCGCGATAACACCAGACACGATCGCCTGCTGGCAATTCGAGCCCGTCTCCGGCTACCGGCACGATAGTGTCAGTAAAGCCGAGACCATCCGCGCCACCTGCACCGCCGAATCCTCCGCCCGCGAAGCCGCGGTGACCGACCTGGCGCACACGCTGCTCAGCAGCAGCGCGATGCTTTACATGGAGTAAACTAAAAGGGTCAGGGGTACTCCTCCGGCGGAGGCGGAATTGGGGGAATCATCTTCTCCAACATCTCCTGAAACTGCCGCAACCCTGCCTCAAGGTCGTCGAACGCCCCCACTAAAAATGCTTTCTCCGCCCGAGTGAATTTCGCAAGCATCGCCCGATCTTTGCGCTCCTCAATAAAGGAGGGGTCATTCAAGCCCAGGACGTCAATGTGATACTTGGCAGCAGGCGTTGTACCGATCAGTTGATGGGTTTGAGGATCCTCGAAGATTTGAACGCCGTAATCCTGCTCCTCTGTGGGATTTAGGAATCGAATCCCCTTCTGTCGCAACTCCGCGACCGGCCAACTGTGTTGCTTGAAGTTATTACAGAGTCGCGTCGCCAGCATCAGATTTGAATAACGGTTCCTCCGTGCGCCGGTCAGCGTGGGGTTAAAATGATCAACCTCCATACAGCGCTCGCCCGATCGAACCACATGGCGCATGGAGTAGGCGCATCGTGATTCGAAATCCTTCTCAAGGAACGGCCATGCCCTCTTCCGGTAATTCCGGTCATTCATTTTGCATGACGGCCCGCGCCCGCGCTTGATTCTAGCTTTCGATGACCCGGACATGGCGTTGTAGAAAGAGCTGCGCTTCAAGTACCATCTGCCGGCGACGGTACGCGGCTAGGATTTCTTCGCCGCTGTGGATCGCAGGATCAGAAAATCGGGCTTTCTGGAGTTCAAAGAATGCGGCGTCCTCAGCCTCTGTGGCAGTTCCCAACGCTCGTTTCGTGGCGAGAGATTCAAACCGTCTCCGTTGTTTCTCGTCGAGGGGCAGAGCCGGCTCTGGTAAATTGAACACGAACTCCACATCACCGACAGCACCTTTTGAGCCCTCGTTCTGCAGATAGTCCGCCGCGGCCCCGGCAGTCGGAACTGCACTCATACTCTCTGAAAACGCCCTGCCACTGTCAGCGCTGGCCAATGCGCCTGACGCAAACACTTGAACAATTTTAGTGAACTGCGATGACCGTAGTCTGCTCATGACTCGTAGAGGGTTCCAATCCAATGCGCCTGAGTTTCCAATCTGCACCGGATAAAAGCCACAAAAAAAGCTGCTCTGCTTCTATCGGAAGTGGCGGGTCCTCTGTCGGAACTGCCGGGGCCTTTCTCCTCTCCAAGCGCACATTGCCACGAAATGGCGTGAAAGGTAAATTCGCCCGACGCCCCATGACGGGACAACCCCACCATGTCGGCAGCGATCACAACACCTGGC
>JANNVM010000542.1:0-3208 GCA_031414455.1 Verrucomicrobiota bacterium | reverse complement strand
ACGCCGTGGACCTCGATGTGCCGGCGAAGAGCCTGCGCTGGCGCTGGTGCGTTCAGAAAAGTCTCAAGCTGATCGTGCCCGGCCCCAATGAGCCTGCCGCACCCGTGGAGTTGTATGACGTCATCGCTGATCCCAACGAACTGAAAAATCTGGCTGACGGACGCGCTGAGGACGTGAAGGGGCTGCGGGGGAAAATGGATCTGTGGTGGAGCGGCATACCGTGAGGAGGGATGAAGCTGCGGCACCCAATGCGGCTTCTACAGTGCCGAGACACCGCTCGCTCTGGCCTCGGTGCGGGTGCGGATTACTTCAAGGATGGAGCCCTGAATTTGATTCATCACCTGTTCGCTCCACCATCCGGCGTAGGCGTTGAACCGTGTGCTGAGCCGGTGACGGCTCGTGAGGTGGAGCCGGCAGCCGCCGCCTTGAAGTTGTTCGATTTCGTATGTTCCTTCCAACACATCGTAAAAACGGCCCCCGACGATGATATGCTGGTCGAACGCCGTGTGAGGAATGAAGTCGGGATCGGCATGGATAGTGAAGGAAAGTCTCTTCGGCTGATCCCACACTGTTACGGTCTCGAAGAACGACACGCCACGCTCAAACGTCGCCGTTCGGACGCCACCCACGCCCTCCCTGTCCAGCGTGGCGGCAATGGGCTTGGGAAAGCCCACCCAATAGATCCACTTTTCCGGGATCTGCTGCGGATCAATAGCCGGAACACTGGCAATTTCCTGCCAGATCAATTCCGCAGATGCATGAATCACAATGGTGTCTTCAATGGACTTCGTTTCTACTGGCCAGTGCAGCGAACCCTCCAGCACCGCCGTGAGATAAGGCAGAAATGCAGCAAGCGTAACATGCAGCCGGTAGTCCTTTCGGTTCTCCGGCAGGAACAATTGGGCGAGCGCTCCTCCGAGCAGTGTAGCAACGAGCATAACGGGAGTTGCCATGACAATGCAGATCACTGCCTCCATGCCTGTTGCCATACTTATCAAGAGTCCGAGTCCCAGCACTGCCAACGGGATGACCACCGCGTGCTGCACCCAACGGTCACTCCCGCCCCAGCGTCCGAGGGCCACACTCAGCACTCCCAGCGCGAAAGGCACGCTCCATACGAAGGAAAGCGACACCACTCCGCCGGACTTTCCCATCGCCTGCGTATCAAACAACAAACGCGCGAGCGCTGCGTACACCAGCAGCACGATTACGAAAACCAGAGCACCTGCTTTTCGGGCGCGCGACTGACGAAAAGGAAGCGGCGGCCGGCGCGGGTAGGGATCCAGTGGTTTCGACATAACTTCGAATGCTTCCCGAGCATGTGAATGGACGGCACCTCGTGCAATCAGCAAGTCTTGCGGCACGCCTGCTGTCCGGAGTTGCCTCCCTGCCCGCCAATCACTCCCTGCGCGCCTCGCCCATGGCCCCGATGATGCGGCCTGCGGCGACGGCGAAGAGATTGTTATGCCCGGCGCCGGGGACTTCGTAGAGAGTGATCACGTCAGCGAACTCTTTAGCCAGAGTCCGGCTCATGTCAGGCGGGACAATGTTGTCCGCATTACCGTGGAAGATCCACGCGCGGCCCTCCTGCTTCTGCAGCGCAGCGAGTCCCTCGCGGTTGTCAAAGCGGTGCCACACGAGAAACCCCAGCGGCAGCGGCAGCACGACGCCGGCCATTTCCATCGTGCTCGTGAAGGGAGCCAGCAGCACCGCCCGCCGCAATTTGAATTCCTCCACCGCGATAAGACCCGCCGCGCAGCCGAGTGAATGGCCGAACACGCAGGTGCGCTCCGGGATCTCCGCGGCGTCCATCTCCAGTCGCTGTGCCGCGAGGGGAATCACGGCGCGCAGACTGTCACGAATGCGAGACGGATGAGGCGATCCCTCACATGCGCCGTAGCCGGGATAATCCACCAGCAGGAACGCATCACCCTCGAATGGCAGTGACCGGCAGAACGACTCCATTTGAAGCGCCTGCGCAAAATTGCCGCTGCATACGACCCAGAGATGATCCACCCGCTTTCCGTCACGCGGCGGAATGAGCCACGCGCTCTGTTTTCCCTCACCCGTCGTGAAGTCGAGCCGCTGCCCGCCACGTGCCATAAATTCCGCAGGCTCCCCGTTCTGATAGGGACTCGGATGATAAATGAGCCGGCTTTGGCAGCCCACCAGTAATAACATAAAACCGCCCGCCACCATTGCCACGAACCGTAGCACCCGCCGCCACAGACTGAATGGTTTGCGCGGCTTCCTGCCATGAACGGTTATCTCAGGTGGGACCATATACGGTGCGGATATTCTGCCGAAGCCTCATTCCACCGTAAACCGCAGCGTCAGCGGTCCATCGGCCTTTTCCGGCAGGGGAATGAGGATGAAGTCATCGGCGATGACGGGCTTAAGCTCACTGCCGGCAGTGACTTTGACTTTGGCAGGATCAATTCGTTTTGGCAGGAATTCGATGACCGGCCGGCCGCCGCGCTGCGAGCCGTTCTTGTTCACCGGTTCCCAGGTGGCCGCTCCGGCCCGCGGGGTGATGACGAAGGTATGCGTGCCGTCCGGAGCGACGGTTAGGGTCTGTTCCCAATTAAGTTTTCCGGGAGCCATGCGGGCCTCCCAGGCGGGATCGCCGTAAAAGGCGACGTTATCGCGATCGAAGAGCAGTCCGTTGAGATCCTGGGCGGAAACGGCGGTTGTTGCCGACGCGGGAAGCACCGTTCCCCGGGGCGGACGCCCGTTCGCGTCCACGGCCTCGATCTTCTCCGCACCAGGGAAGTTCGTCAGCAACCGATGCACGAGCGCGATGTTGTTGGCATGAAAAGCTTCCGTCAGGGTGTAGCGTCCCGGCTGCTCCACGAAATAGTCGAGCAGCCCCCAGCCCTGATAGCCATACCATGTGGGAAGAACGTAGCCGGCCATCTGACGAACAGCGGCGCTCTTCATGTAGGCCAGCGCCATCGCATCGGGACCGTCGATGTGACCCATCAGGCAGTTGCCGATGGGTAGATAGACTTTCGGGTTCGCACTGTTCACATCGAAGCGTCCCCCTTGCGTGTCCTCCCCGAACAACTGACCCGCTTTGCTTTTCCAGAAGCCGTTGCGGTAACGAAAACCGATCATCCAGTCGCGCTCGGTGGCGTGGCCGGACGTAACCCAGAGGTCGGGCGCGCCGGTGTTAATGAGATCCACCAGCGCCTTCGTTGTATCCGGC
>JANNVM010000541.1:0-2247 GCA_031414455.1 Verrucomicrobiota bacterium | reverse complement strand
CACGGGATCATTCACCACCGGCTGCAAGGTGCTGGCCTCGCTCGCGACCCACGCGATCCCGGCGGTCGTTGAGTTGTCGGGCTGCGACGCAGTCTTTGTTAGAGAGGATGCGGACTTGTCGCTCGTGGTCCGAGCCCTGGTGTTCGGCCTCGACTTGAATGAAAGCTGCACCTGCATCGCACCGCGCCGGATTTTGGTCGCCCGGCCACTGGTGGAGACGCTCGCCGCCGCACTCAAGGCCGCGGTCATCACCCGGCCGGCGTCTGCCAGGGAGGAAGCCGTGTTGCGCCCAATTTTCGAAAACGCCGCAGCCAACGGTGCCGCTCTTCTCGCCGGGGGACCGCAAGCGGATGGCGGATTCCATGTGCCCTGCCTGCTCACCGGAGTCCGCCCTGACATGGAGGCCGCAGCCGCAGACGTCTTTGCTCCACTCCTTTCGCTCATCAGTGTCGAAGGCGACGAGGCAGCCCTCGCGGCGAATGCCCGTTGTCCTTACGCGCTGGGCGCTTCCGTTTTTTCCGCCAACGTGGACGCGGCGCAGCGACTAGCCGATAGGATCCCGGCCGGCAGCGTCTGCATCAATGACCTCATCGCCCCCACGGCGGACCCGCGCACTCCTTTTGGCGGGCGGGGTCACAGCGGGTTCGGGGTGACGCGCGGAGCGGAGGGATTGCTGGAAATGACGACGCTCAAAGTCATCCACCGGCGCCATGGGCGATTCCTCCCGCACCTCGATCCACCACGGGCCGGCGATGACGTCTTCTTTCTCGACATGCTCGCCGCGGGGCATGCCGCTGGAATCCGCGCCCGGATGGCCGCGTTCTTTCGCATGATGCGGTCGCTGATCGCGCGACGCCCCTCATCCGCTCCGGACCGTCAATCATGATACCCCTTGTCATTTTGACAGAGGCCTTCGATGCCTCGCTTTTGCCTGCACCCTAGCCAAGCGAGACATCCACCCACTGTGAACGCCTTTCTACAGATCGACGGGTTGTCCAAGACCTACGCGGGCAATCTGGAACCCGCGCTGAAGAGCGCCCGCCTGCACATTCAGCGTGGCGAGTTCTTCGGGCTCCTCGGCCCCAACGGCGCGGGCAAGACCACCCTCATCTCACTCGTCTGCGGATTGCTCAAACCCGGCGGCGGCACCATCCGGCTCGACGGCCATGATCCGTCCGCCGACCGCGACAAAATGAAGTCCCTCATCGGCCTCGTGCCGCAGGAAATCGCGCTCTACCCCTCGCTAACGGCCAGGGAGAATCTGCTGTTTTTCGGCAGTATGCACGGACTGCACGGACGGGATTTGCGCAACCGGGTGGACACCTGGCTGGAGCGGCTGGGTCTCGCGTCCGCCGCGAGACGTGCGGTCGGCCGCTTCTCGGGAGGCATGAAACGGCGCTGCAATCTCATCGCCGGCGTTCTCCATGAGCCCGCTTTGGTCATTCTCGACGAGCCAACCGCGGGCGTTGACCCCCAATCGCGCCTGCTGATTTACGAAAATCTCGCCCGCCTGAACCGGGAGGGCATGACGCTGCTCTACACCACCCACTACATCAAAGAGGTCGAGGAGTTGTGCTCGCGTGTCGCGATCCTCGACAACGGAGCCACCATCGCCGGGGGTTCGCCCCGGGAACTGATCCAGGCTCACTCCGGCGCCCGCGGGCTTGAGGATGTCTTCATCAAACTAACCGGTCGCGAACTGCGCGACTGAATCCCGATGACCAAACTGCCATCTATCCTCCGCAAGGAACTGCTCGTCCTGCTGCGCGATCCCATCGGGCTGGCGTTCATCTTCCTGATGCCGCTCGCAGTGTTGCTCGTGGTGACCATGGTGCAGGACGGCAGCTTTAAGAATGTCACGAAATTTAATTTGAAGGCCGCGCTGGTGGACGAGGATGGCTCGGAAACTTCACGCACCCTCGCACAGAGTTTGGCCAGAGTGGAAGGGGTGCAACTCCTCACTGAACAGAGCGGCCGGCCCATTGATCGGGCCGCCGCCCGCGAACTCGTGAGCCACGGACAGGCGCAGGTCTTTGTGGTTTTGCCAAAGGGACTTGGGGAAAACGCCGCCGCCGCGGCCCGCCACTGGGCGGAGCCGGTCCCGGCAGGGCAGCCACCCGGGCCGCTGGCGATCGAAACCTACTTTGACCCCGGAATCTCCGCTCCCTACCGGGCACTCGTTACGCTCGCGCTGCAGAGCCTCGCCCATGGCAAGGAGTTCGAACTGGCCATGCGGGCGTGGGGCGA
>JANNVM010000540.1:0-11035 GCA_031414455.1 Verrucomicrobiota bacterium | reverse complement strand
CAGAAAAAGCGCGCCGACATCATCGCAGTCCCCGCCCATGTCGGTGTCGAAGATGATGCCCCCTCGCGGCGGCGCGTCGGCAGCGTGAGCGATGGCGGCGCAGGTGAGCAAGAAGGGGGTGAGGAAGCGTTTCATTTTGTCAGGAACAGTTCGCTGTCCACGACTTCTTCGGCGAGCTTGGAGTCGCGCAGCCACGGGTCGAACTCGGGATAGAGGTTCGGGTCGGGCAAGGTGCTGGCTATGAGTGTGAGTAACGATAGGTAGAGGCGCAGCGCCGTGGAGGTCAGAGGCATGATTTGAGAATGAGGCGCTGAAATTTTATGGTTCGACAGGGCTTACGACAGTTCCGAAAGCACGCCGGTGCTGCAACCAAACGCATCGGCGGCGATGCCCATCTGGCGCAGCATGCGGACGTAGAGATTGGAGAGTGGATAGTTTTTCACGCGGTCGAAGGCGACGTGGCCCTGGTGTTTGTAGCCGCCGCCGGCGAGGAGGACGGGGAGGTTGCTCGATGAATGTGCGGAGCCGTCGCCCATGTTGCTGATGGAGAGGACTTGCGTGCTGTCGAGCAAGCTGCCGCCGGCTTCGGGCGAGTCGTTGAGCTTTTGCAGGAGCCCTTGCAGCAGGCGCATGTGGGCTTCTTCGTAGAGGGCGACTTGCTCGACTTTCGCAGGCGATTTGCCGTGATGCGAAGCGTCGTGCTCGCCGAGTTGGGAGCCGGGGACGCTGGGCGTGGCGGTCTGCTCCGGCACGCGGCAGACGATGACCCGCGTGGAGTCGGTCTGCACCGCAAGGTGGATGAGGTCATACCACTTCTTGGTCTGGCCGACCCATTCGTTCGGGTCGTTTTCCGCCTTCGCGTCGACGCGCGGTTTGAGTTTGGCGGCCCACTCTTTTTCCTGCGCGAGACTTTGCTCGGCTTCGCGGATGGACGTGGCGAGCACTTCCATGCGCTGGCGGTCGCCCGAGCTGATTTCGCGGTTCAAGGCGCGGAGCTGGTCGCGCATTCCGTCGAGGATGCTTTTGCCGTCGTCGAGGCGGCGGAGTTCGCGGGAGATTTCGTCGGGCGTGCCGTCCACGAAGAGCTGCGTGAAGAGTCCGGCGCGATTGCGATTGCCGGGCAGGGCGACGCCTTTGCTGTTAAACGAAATCGCCGGGCCGCACAGCAGATAAGGCACGCGGGTGCGCATACCGACGTGCTGCGCGACGAGCTGGTCGAGCGTGATGCCGAGGTGCATGTCGTCCATGCGTTTGATGTTGTCGGGATGCACGCCATTGAGCAGCGCGAACTCGGTGCGGTGGTCGTTCGGATAGCCGAGGTGCGACATGCCGGAAAAGACGGTGAACTTCCCTCGCTGCGGTTCGAGGATTTTCAAAAGCCGCGGTGCCTCGTAGTCGAGCCCTGCTTTTTCCGGGAAAAAATACGGCGCATACGTGCCGAGCGGGCGATCCAGGATGACCATGCGGCGCGGTGTTGCGGCAGCGGCAGCGGCGGCTGCGGCTGCGGCGCGGCCAAACGGGATCATGGCGTCGAGCAGCGGCAGCGCGAGCGTGGCGGCACCGGCTTTAAGAAAGGCGCGGCGGTTGAGATGGCGTTTCAGAAGGTGTGGCATAAAGGCTATTGGTTTAGAAATGCGCGGCTCTGCACGAGTTCGGCGAGCAGAATCATTACTGCGCCACTGACGGGTTTCAACTTGCCAGCCTGCCGGCCTGCATTCAGTCGAGGTGCCACTTTTTTGTCTCCGAGGCATTGAGAGCATGGCGGGAATCTCATGCTTGTGTCCGGCTGGCCTCTTGGATTCTGCGCGCGATGAACTCCCGCTCTGCTGGCAGCGATGCTAGATCGCCCGCCTGACGAAAGTGCGTGAGAGCTGCGGCGGTATGACCGAGTTCGGCGGCGAGAGTGCCACAGATAGCGTGGTAGAGATGATAGGACTTCAGCGCGCTGCGATTTTTGATGGCAGCAAGTGCATCAAGCCCAGCCTGCGGGCCATGCACGCGGGCGACGGCCACGGAGCGATTCATGGCGGCGATGGGTGAGGCGTTGAGGGTGATGAGCACGTCGTAGAGGGCAAGGATGCGAGGCCAGTCGGTGCTCGCATCATCGGCGGCGGTGCTGTGGCAGGCGGCGATGCCTGCTTCGAGGTGATACTCGCTGATGCTGTCGCCTGTGGCAGCGAGGCCGAGGTGCTGGATGCCTCGATGGATCAAGTCTTGCGCCCAGGCATTGCGGTTTTGCTCGTGCAGGCGGAGGAGGTTGCCTGCGTCATCGGTGCGGGCAGGAAGGCGGGCGGCATTGAGCAGCATCAGCGCGAGCAGCGCATGGGTGCGGGGCTGGCGAGAGGCATCGTGCTCGGCGAGCAAGTGGGTGAGGCGGATGGCTTCGTGGCAGAGCTCTTCGCGCACGAGACGATCTCCAGACGAAGCTTTGTAGCCTTCATTGAAAAGCAGGTAGAGCGCGCCGAGCACGCCGTCGAGCCGTGCGGGCAGTTCATGCGCGTCAGGCACGGCGAAGGGAAGCGCGAGGTCGCGGATGAGCTGGCGGGCACGCACCAGACGCTTGCTGATGGCGGCCTCGCTGGCGAGGAACGCGGCGGCGATCTCCGCGGCGCTGAGGCCGCAGACGGTGCGCAACGCGAGCGCTGTTTGTGCTTCCGCCGAGAGCTGCGGATGAAAGCACACGAACATCATACGCAATGTGTCGTCAGTGAGTGTATCGTGCTTCTCCTCGGTTATCGGCGCGGAGAGCCAGCGCTCGTGCTCTGCGGCGATGCTGGGTTCTTTCTCGTTCCATCGTTGTTCTCGGCGGAGATGATCGAGCGCGAGATGCTTCGCCGTTTGCGTGAGCCATGCGGCGGGGTTGTCAGGAATGCCGCGATACGGCCATGTCTGCAATGACCGCACCAGAGCCTCTTGCACTACGTCCTCGGCGAGCTGCAAATAATGGGTGCCGAGATGCGCAGTGAGTGTGGCGACGAGGCGTGCGCCTTCTTGACGAAAGAAGTGCTCCGTGACTTGAACGGCGTGTCGCTTGTCAGATTTCGGGATGTCGCTCATTTCGCTTCGGGTGCATGCTCCATATCCGCCAAAGTGACGCCCTGTGCATGATCTGAAGGGATCCAAATTCGGCCATGTCCGCAAGCGTGGTCTCAGTGCTGAGAGCTCGGAGGGCTGCAAAGCCCCCATCCACCGCACCGCATCCAACACTTAGCCGCTGCGCGTGCTGTCATGCAGCCGCAAAGCAGCCATGCGAATTGGGGCGATATCGGATGTGGTCATGATTATGAACTGCGGTTGATCGAGATTGCTTTGGAATCGGTGTTTGGTTTGATTGTCGTCACTTTGTGGGCAGCGCCGGTTTGGTCGTAGGTCGTCCATACGCCAATTTGCACCCCTGCGTCGTCGAAGGTCCCTGAACGCATCTTGGTCCCGTCCTTCCGGAACCACTCCCAGTAGCCAACCATGATTTCGCCTCGTTTCTGGCCAGTGGCCCACAGACTTCCGTCTTTGTGATGGAGGAGGCAGTTGCTGAGTTCAGTGTCCATTGGTTCTTAGAGGTTGGGAGTTGCGGGCTTCTGCCACACGAGGCTAGCGGGCATTACTTGGGGAGCCTCGGCTACCACTTTGGCAATGTCGGAGAGGTAGCGCGGATACCAATCGCCAGCGAGGAAATCGGTCATCGCTTCCTTGCTGCTGTAGAGCTGGAAAACACAGATCACATCCGCATCCGCTTCATCGAAACAGAAGTAGTAGGCGAGATGGTCGGGATTGGCAGCGGCTCTTGGCTTGACGTGCTCCTCCCAGACTCGCTTGACTTGAGCGCGTTTACCGGGCTTGGCTCTGTGGCGGACGAAGAGGGCGGTGCTCATGACATCTATTCGGCTTTGATCTCCACTTCGACCAGCTTGGCTAGAAGGATCAGCGATTCCTGCCAGCCCATGTAGCAGGCTTCCGCAGGAATGACGCTGGGCACGCCTTCCTGAGTCACGTGCAACTCGGTGCCGCAGACAACTTCCTTGAGAGTGACGGTAACCGTCATGACGCCGGGGAGGTTTTGGTTATCAAACTTGTCCGTGTAAACGAGTCTCTCGTTGGGAACCATTTCCAGGTATTCCCCGCCGAAGGACATGGGCTTTTCGGTGGTGAAATTGGTGAAGGACATCTTGAAGTTGCCGCCGACTTTGGCATCCATGTGGTGGACGGTGCCGGTGAATCCATTTGGGGGAAGCCACTTGCACATGGCGGCAGGGTCGATGAATGCGCGATAGACTCGCTCGGGCGCGGCACGGAGCACGCGGTGAAGGCGGATGGTGTGTGTGGTCATAGCGCGAGCAATCAATGACTGACGATGGGCTTGAAGCCACCGAACGCCATGCGCTTGCAGTCAAAGATTGGCCCGGTGGCCTGGCAAAGCGCTAGGAGGCGTTCGTCGGTCATGATTTTTGTATTCGCTGCATCGCGGGCGGCGCGGTCGGTGAAGACTGCCCATGCGAAAATCACGGTTTCGTCTTCCTTGGCCGCCGCGGTTTCGGTGAACGAGCGGCAGCCCTCGGCTTTCATGTCGTCTGCGGCGCATTCAGTGTATTCGAGGGCACCATGCTCGATCCAAATTGCGGCGGCTTGCTCGGCGAGTTTGCGGTATTCTTCGAGTTTGGATGTTTGGATGTGGGGATTGGGAGAAGGAATCCGTCGATGTATTTGCCTGATGTTTTCATAGTTTGCATTGTTGATTTGGTTTGTTGTGGAATAGGCTTTTTCTAGCCGTTGGCAGCCTTAACATCCGCCATCGGACGGCAAAGATCAGCGACTGGCCGGACTTCGATCTGTGCGCCGTGATCGAGGATGGGGCATTGCTGGGCGATGCGGACGGCTTCTTCGGTGGACGCCACGCTGAGCAGAAAATAGCCGGCGATGGCTTCCTTGGACTCGGCGAAAACTCCGTCGGTAACGGATGCGCCTTTCGCTCCGGTGACGAGTTTTCCTTCCTCCATGAGCGGCTGTGCGCCACGCAGGATGCCTTGCGTGCTGAGCCCTTCGACCCACGCGTAAAAGTCGGTCATGATGCGCTGGAGTTCGGCGGGCGACATGCCGCTGTTCCAGTGCGTGCCTCGGATGAAGAGCAGATGCTCGTCGGTCGGTTGTTGGGTGTTGGTGGTCTCATTCATGGAAGTTTGGGCACGTTCGGACGGTTGGTTGTTCATTCATTAAAGCCTTCTTCAGTTAGCTCTCGGGATCAAAATGGAACTCGCGGAGTTCCTGCGAACAGCGGCAGGCTCGTGCCAGCTTTGCCGCCCAATCGACCGCGACTTCGCGGGAGGGCAACTCCAGGACACAGAAGCCTCCAGTCAGTTCCCTGGTCTGCGGGTAAGTTTCGTTTTTGATGGTGCCGTCCGCAGCGACCATCAGCGGAGCAGCTTCTTCGTTGATGCCTCCACCGAATACGTAAACGCTGGCAGCCTTCGCCTCGCGAATGATTTCGTGCGATGCTGCGCTAGCCGCAGACATTTCCTCGGCAGAGATATTCATGGCGGGTGAGGGGAAGGAGATGAGGTATTTCATGATGCCGGTGTTTCGTTCGTGTGGCGATAGGCGGAGCCGCGCTGCGCCTCCAGCGGACGGATTTCGTAACTCAAGCCATGCTTCAAAACAGGGCTTTCTGACGCGAGGGCCGACGCGGCAGCGAGACTCTCCGCGACGATGATCCAGTAGCCGCCGATAACTTCTTTGCCTTCGACGAAAGGGCCATCGGTGCGGATGCCATCGCGGGTCACGAGCGCCGCCTCGGTGGTAAGACGCGAGCCGGGCTTGAAGCTGCCCTTGGCGAGGTTCGCCTCATACCAAGCGTAAAACCGGTCGATGTCGGCCTCGATGTCGGCTTTGGAGGATGCGGTGTCCCACTGACCGCGGGAGATGAGAAGATAGCCGTTCGAGGCACTCATGACTCTATTCTTTGGATGCTGGGCACTCTGCACCCGAGGCTATCATTGCGGCCCATCGAGTTTGCATGTCTTCTGGCGAGACCTTTTCGATCTCGTGCTGAATCATCCATTTGTGGCCGAAAGGGTCGCAAATGCAGGCGCATCGGAAGCCATAAAACATGTCCATCGGCGGCATCTCGACGGTCGCGCCCGCCGCGCTCGCACGCTCCACGGCGGCATCCGTATTCTCCACCATGAGGCAGAGTTTCACAGGCGTGCCGGCAAGCGTGTGCGGCGATTTGTTGCCCCATTCGAGATTCTCATCGGAGAGCATGATGTGACTGCCGTTGAGCATGATTTCCGCATGGCCGATCTTGCCCGACACTGGATCGGTGAGCCGGTAAAGCTCGGTAGCGGCGAATGCGGCTTGATAAAATGCGATGGCCTTAGCCGCGTTCTGCACGGTCAAATAGGGGCTCATCGGTGGATACTGATCTTGTGGTTTGTTCATAATCGTGAAGTGAGATGGTGGTTACTTTGCGGGTGCGGCGGCGACGACTTTCGCGAGGTCAGCGAGGCCTTTTTCAAACTCGGGTCCGCACATCTTTTCGCAGCTCATGAACAGACTGAAGAGCTTGCCCACGAATTTGTTTTCGCCATACATCGCCCATGTGACCTTGGTCTTGTCGCCTTCGGCTTTGAAGGTGAAGTCCACGGTGCTCACGCCTTCCATCGGCTCCTTCCAGTCCATGCGCTGACGCACGAGTTCGCCGGGCTTGCTCTCGGTGATGGTCGCGGAACCTTCGCCGACCATGTCGCCCTTCCAACTGGCGACAGCTCCCACGCCGGAATCAGCACCGCTATACACGGTCTTTGAGGAGGGGTCCATTTTCTCCCACGGGTTCCAAGTGGCGAACTTCTTGTGGTCGTTCACCTGGTCGAACAATGCCTGCGGGGTGGCGGCGATAGTGGCGCTGCGCTCTACGCGGAAAGCGGCGGGCTGCAAGGCTGCAACGATGAGGATGACGGCGATGACGGCAACGAGGCCGATGAGTATTTTTTTGATCATGGTATTGGTTCTTGGTTGGTTGGCGATGACTATTTGCGGGTGAAGATGACGGGAGGTCCGCAGGGAGTGCTCTTTCCATTGTCCCACGACACGCCGTCCAGCTTGAAGTGGTTCGCATCGATGAATGTGTAGGTGGCTCCGTGCATGTGCTTGTCCTTCGCGGCGTTCAGTCCTGGGGTCGGTGCCAGATCAAAGGTCAGCGAATCCGCCGTGCTCTTCGTCAGCTTCATGCGGGGCTGGTTCCGCAACATGCAGTAGTGTGTCATGGTGAGCTTGCCTGCCACATCGTGATAGATGCTTAGCATCTCCATCGGCGTGCCTTCGGCGAACCGCTCCTCGATCACCGAATCTCCCGCGATGAGGCGAAACTCGGTGTTCATTTTCCCCATCATCGGCGAATCAGCCGACCACTTGCCTGCGAGCGACTTCATGCGCTGGAAAGCGGCAGAGCCGTGGTAAGGAGGCATGGCAGAATGGGCTGCCTGTTTAATGTTGCCGGTCTGACACGAGGTAAGTGCCACGAGGGCGACGATGGATAGGAGTGCTTGTTTGATCATGATGCTTGTGGTGTTGAAGTTGGAAAGAGTTGCGTTTCGGATGAAGCAGACCAGCGGTCAGTTCTGCGGCGGCGTCGGGCTCATGTGCATGAGTCCCCAGCAGTGTCCGTCGAGATCGACAAAGCCGTGCTGATACATGAAGCCGTAGTCCGTCGCCTCCTCGACGGTGGAGCCGCCAGCGGCCACGGCTTTGGCCACGAGGGTATCGACTTCAGCACGGTTACTGCAGGTCAGGCAGTGGATCATCTCAATGGACTTCGACGTATCGCAGATGGTCTTCGGCGTGAACTCCATGAACTTCGCATGTGTGAGCACCATCACGTGAATATGCTCGCTGATGACGATGCACGCCGCCGTGTCGTCGGTGAACTGTGGATTCCGCCCGAAGCCAAGCGCTTTAAAGAACGCAATCGAGCGCGGAAGATCGGCGACGGGAAGGTTGATGTAGATTTGAGTGTTCATGTCGTGTGTGTTCAAACAGACAACGAACAAACAGCCCTGCAGAGGACACCGAGGACAAACTTTTCTGAAAAAATTGCCCGTGCGCTGCCGTCAGCCCCTGAAACGGCCGGATCAATCCTGGCCATTGACGATTGCGCTGCCCGGCACATCGCGAACATGGAGCTACAGCCGCGCCATCGCACCCCCGACGACGCGGAGGAATGCGCAACGGGAGACGGGCGCAATCGCGATAGATTGAGCGATCTATTTTGGAAGGTGTGGCATAAAGGCTATTGGTTCAAAAATGCGCGGCTTTGCACGAGTTCGGCGATGAGTGCGCGAAGGCCGTAGTTCCCGGGTTTGGCGGCGGTGAGGATTTGTTCGAGCACTTCGCGGTCGGCGAACTGGATATCAGCGCCGGTGCCGTAGGTGAGGAGTTTGCGGGTGACATTGCGGGCGATTTGCCCGGGGTCGCGCAGGAGCGTGCGCTTGTATTCAGCGAGGTCGGCGAACGCTGCGCCTTCTGGCGTGATGCCGGAGGGATCGACTGCAGCGGTGAAATAGACATGCTTCTTTTCGGGATAGCTCGGCAGCGGGAGCAGTGCGCTTTTTCCGCTCACGCCGAGTGCGGAGCGGTAGCGTTCGCGGTAGCCGCCGAGCACGTCGTAGTTCTCCAGCGCGAAGCCGGGCGGATCAATCTGCGCGTGGCAGCCGGCGCAGGCGGGCAGTGCGCGATGTTTTTCGATTTGCTCGCGCAGCGTCGTCGCGCCCCGGATGTCCGGCTCGATAACAGGCGTGTCCGGCGGCGGCGGGCTGGGCGGACGACCGATGATGCGCTCCAGCATCCAGACGCCGCGCTTGATGGGCGAGGTGTAGGTGCCGTTCGCGGTCGCTTTCAAAATGCTGGCGTGCGTGATCACGCCGCCCCGGTGATACGCGGCGACGAGCGGCACTTTGCGAAACTCGCAGCCGTCCACGCCGGGGATGCCGTAGTGCTTGGCGAGGCGTTGATTGAGCATCGTCCAGTCGGAGTCCACGAACTCCGTGACGCTGCGATCCCGCGCGAGCACCTCGCGGAAAAAACCTTTCGTTTCCGCAGCGAGCGACCAGCCGAGTTCGTCGTCATATTCCAGATACTGCTCGTCGGGTTTCATCGTCAGCACCTTGCGCAGGTCGAACCATTCGCTTGCGAAATTCTCCACGAGCGCCTCGGCCCGCGCGTCGGTGAGCATCCGCTCGACTTGCGCCCGCAGCGTCTTCGGCTGGCGCAGTTCGCTCCGCGCTGCGACCGCGAGCAGCGCGGCATCCGGCGGCCCGCTCCACAGGAAATACGAAAGCCGCGTGGCGAGCGCGTGGTCGCTGAGGGGGCCGGGTGGTGCGAGGTGGAAAAGGAAGTGCGGGGAGCACAGCGCGGCTTTGTAGGTGGAGCGCATCGCCTCCGCGAACGGCACGCCGCGAGCGAGTCGTTCGTGGGCGAAGGTGACGTGGTAGATCGCCGTCTCCTCGCTCACCGGGCCGCGAAACGCACGCGGCAGAAACGCGCGGATGAGCCGCTCGGCGTCCGCTCTTGCATCCGCGGTCACCGGTACGAGCGGGTTGTCTTTGAACTGCTCGGGTTGCCACTTTTGCCAGTCGTCCTTCGGCACCGGGTTGCCCGCCGCGCGTGCTTCGGCAAAGCTGCGCGGCTCCAAAGGCAAATCACCGAACAGCACCTTGTGCCCCGCTGACGGCCATTCGCCGAGCGGGCCTTCGATTTCAAAACGATGAATCTCCAGCCCGCGAGCATTCGTCCAATCAGATGGTGTGTCCTTTTCCTCCGGCAGCGTTGGCAATGTGTAGCCGCACACCCCGATGCGGTGCTCGCTACGCAGACCTGACACATGAACGAACACTTCAATCGTCGCCGGTTTTTCCGCAGGCACATCGCGATACGCGACGATGTGCCGCAAGTCTGTGGCCCCCTGCATCCACTCCCAGCCGAAGCGCACCGGCAGCGGTTTGCCGCCGGTGTTGCGTGCCGCAGCGGTGAGCCGCACGCGATAGAGCCCCGTGGTTTTGGCGGCTTCGCGCGGCATCACGTTCAGCTCCCAGTGCTGCTCCGTCTGGTGATAAAGCACCGCGATTTCGCCCTCCGCCGCTGCGCCGCGCGGAACGTGTTTCCGGTTCCCTTTCACCTCGCGCTCGAACCACTCGCGTCCCGTAAAACTCTCGCGGAACTCCCGCTTCGTGCTCGACGTGATCACCGCATCGAGCGCCGTAACCGCCGCACGCTGATACGCCACGAGATGCGCGGGAGAAACCGTCAGCGCCGAGGCAACCGTATCGAACCCGCCCACCGTTCCATCCTCCGGCAGCAACTCTTTCACATGAACTGCCACGCCAAACAACTCGCGCAAGGTGTTCTCGTATTCCGTGCGGTTCATCCGGCGCGACGGCACACGGCCTTCCGCCTTTTGCCGCTCCAGCGAAGCCGCTCGCAACTGGCCGTCGAGCCAGCCTGTGACCGCCTTCACGTCCGCCTCCGGCGGCCGCTCCTTCTTCTTCGGCGGCATCTCGCCGCTCGCAATCTCGTCGTGCACGCGAACCCAAGCCGCGAAGGTTTCCGCATCGCAGAAATTCGGCCTCAACGCGGTAAGATCGAGTCCGCCCTTTTTGTCCGTCGCGTCGTGGCAGTCGGTGCAGTGTTTTTCAAAAAACGCCCGCTGCTGCGCTTCTGCCCGAGGACACAGAATAGCGAGGGACAAAATAATGAGGATGAGCAGTGGAAGCAGCGGGCCAGTGCAGGCGGTAAGACGAATGTTTGACATGGGATGTTTCTACGGCGTTTTTGGCGTTCCCTTGCCGCGCGGCCCCGCCTGCCTCGTCAATGCCTCTGGAAACGCGGCATCGCCCGGACGAACGTCGAGGGTGTTCGTGCCCCACGATTGGTCCTCGTGGCGGTTGTCGTTGTGGCGAATCGCCCCGTCGGACACGCCGTAAATCACGTTGTCCTCCACTTGCCAGCCGCGGCTGCCGTTGTCGAAGAAAATGCCGTTCGCTGCCGCGATACC
>JANNVM010000539.1:0-1673 GCA_031414455.1 Verrucomicrobiota bacterium | reverse complement strand
CATCGGCGCTTTCTGGTTAGCGCCCCGCCTCCAAGGTGTCCACCAAACCGGGTCAGGCCCAAACAGCACGGCGGAGTTCCTCATCTTTACCCGGCAAGCGGGCGACGAGGGCATTGAGGTGCGGTTGGCGGAGGAAACGGTCTGGCTCACGCAGAAGCTCATCAGTGTGCTCTTCGACAAGGGGCGCAGCACCATCACCGAGCACTTGAAAAACATCTTCGACAGCGGGGAACTGGCCGAAGCGGCAGTGTGTCGGGATTTCCGACATACTGCGGAGGACGGAAAGGACTACACGACGCGCTTCTACAATCTCGACGCCATCATCGCGGTCGGCTTTCGGGTGAACTCGGCCCGCGCCATCCAGTTTCGCCAGTGGGCGACCGGGGTGCTGCGCGATTTCGCCATTCGTGGTTACGTGCTGGACAAGGAGCGGCTCAAGAACGGGGCGTTTCTGAGCAAGGAGTATTACGACAACCTGCTGGCGGAGATCCGTGAAATCCGCGCCAGCGAGCGGCGGTTCTACCAGAAGATCACGGACATCTACGCGACGGCGATGGATTACGACGTCGAGGCGGAGACGACCAAGACGTTCTTCGCCGCCGTGCAGAACAAACTGCATTTCGCCATCCACGGGCGCACTGCGGCGGAGTTGATCGTCGAGCGGGCGGACAGCCAGAAAGAGCGCATGGGGTTGACGACTTGGCGGAACGCGCCGCAGGGGAAGATTCTCAAGCCGGATGTCGTCGTCGCGAAAAACTACCTGACCGAAAAGGAGCTCAAGGCGTTGGACCGCATCGTGACGATGTATCTCGACTACGCCGAGGATCAGGCGGAGCGGGGCATTCCGATGACGATGCAGGATTGGGCGACGAAGCTGAACGCGTTCCTGAAGTTCAACGAACGCGACCTGCTGGACCATCCCGGCAAAGTGAGCGCCGAAGTGGCGAAGGCTTTTGCCGAGAGTGAATTTGAAAAATACCGCATCGTGCAGGACCGGCTGTTCGAGTCGGACTTTGACCAGATGATCAAGAAGCTGCCGGAAAAAGGGGACAAGCCATGAGCCTCAATGAATCCATCGTTGAAGACGCCGTCCTCGAATGGTTCGGGGAGCTGGGCTATGCGGTCGGGCACGGGCCGCAGCTCGCGCCGGGTGAACCGGCGGCGGAGCGGGATTCGTTTGGCGAGGTGGTGCTGGTGGGGCGCTTGCGCGAGGCCATCCGGCGGCTAAATACTTCCATTCCCGAGGAGGCACGGGAGGAGGCTTTGCGAAAGTTGCTGCGCGTGGGGATGCCTTCGCTCACGCAGACGAACCGGGCGTTTCACCGGATGCTGCGCGATGGTGTGCCAGTGGAGTATCCCCGGCCCGATGGCAGCATCGCGGGCGATCATGTGCGGCTGGTGGATTTCGGCGAGGTGCGGGCGAACGACTGGCTGGCGGTGAACCAGTTCGCGGTGATCGAGGGGCAGCACAACCGGCAGCCGGACATTGTGGTTTTCTTCAAGGTCTGGCGCACGATTGATGGCGAGGGCGACGCACCGAAGATGGCGCTGGAGCTGGAGGTGCTGGTGCGCGGGGTGTTTGAGCGGCAGCGGTTCCTCGACCTGCTGCAACACTTCATCGTCTTCGAAGAAGACACTGACACGAGCGCGCTGCACAAGATCATCGCGGGCTA
>JANNVM010000538.1:0-6819 GCA_031414455.1 Verrucomicrobiota bacterium | reverse complement strand
CCGGCAAACTGCTCGGAATTTCGGTGATGCGCCAGCCGCGCGGCGACATTGACGGCGGCTCCGTCCAGATGAGCCCGGTCGTTCTTCCCGCCGCTGACGTCGCAAAGGTTGCGGAGCAGGCGAAAAACGCGAAGCCCGTTGTTCCTGAGAAGAAAGAGGAAGCGGCTGAAGAGAAAAAGGACACCAAGCCTGAGGAGGAGAAGAAGGAGGAACCTGCGCCGGAAAAGAAAGACGCAGGCGCGAGCAAGGATTCGTGATCGTATCCGGCGGAAATTCAGAATGCATCTGAAAGCGGTAATTCGAAATGGTTACCCGGGAGGTCCGGTCATTTTTATTTTCATCCGCGCCGGATCACGCCAATTCGGTCCTTCTTAGCTTGTGCTATTATCAATTGATGCACACCGTCTCCATTTTCCCACGTGGATGAGAATGAGCGCATCAGGATGACGAGAGTGACTCATCTCCCATTGGTGTTACGCTGCTTCATCGCCAGCCTGCCCCCGCTGTCATGCAAACCTGCACCCCGTATTGCCGGGGATGCGGGCCTTGGCGGTCTCAAATTCGGCGTCGTTGAGTGCTCCCGACTGATGGAGGTCGCGCAGCTTCTGGATTTCGTCAGCGAGGGATTTGACGGTGAGTGTGCCGCTGCGGCATGTATTGTCCAGGCGTGTTTGGCGTGTGTGCCGCTGCGGCATGTCACGGGCCGTGCGTTATCGCAGTGTCAGCGTTCCTCCGTCCACCGGCCACGCGGTACCGGTGACGAAACTCGCCTCGTCGCAGCACAGGAAAAGTGCGGCAGCCGCGACTTCATCCGGCGTGCCCATGCGGCCAATCGGCTGCGTCGCGGACAGCTTCGCAAACATCTCATCCTCGCGTCCCGGGTAGTTCTTCGCGATGAAGCCGTCCACGAACGGGGTGTGAATGCGGCCCGGCAGCAGCGCATTGCAGCGAACGCCCTGTGCAAGGAAATCGCGCGCCACGGAATAGGTCATCGCCAGCACCGCACCCTTGCTCGCCGCGTAGGCTAACCGGTCGGCGATTGCGACCTGTGCGACGACGCTGCCCATGTTCAGAATGACACCCCCCCCGTGCGCCGTCATGTGCCGCAGCGCCGCCTGCGTGCAGTGCAACACCCCCATCACATTCACCCGCTGCACGCGCGCAAAGTCCTCCGGCGTCGTCGTCAAAGCATTGCCCACATGCGCGATGCCCGCATTGTTCACCAGAATGTGCAGCCGGTCCCGTCGTGTTAGAACAGTCGCAAAGGCCGCCTCCACCGCCGCCGCGTCGCCGACATCGCACACAGCACCATGCGCATCATGACCAGACTCGCGCAACTCCTCCACCGCCGCCGCCAGTGCTGTCTCAGAGAAATCCAGGATTTCCACCGCCGCCCCGTGTGTCGCAAACCGCCGCGCGATGGCCAGCCCGATGCCGGAGCCGCCGCCGGTGATGACAGCGGTCTTGTTGGTGAGGGAGAATGGAGTGGTGTGCATAGAAGCAGGATTTGGCCGAGAATGATGGGCGCGTCAAATCCGGCGACTCATGCAACAGTGTTGATGAGCAAATTGCGACTGAGGAAGAATCGACAACATCGGAGTCATGCCCCAAGGGGGCAAACCATGCCAACCGGGGCAACGCCCTGAGCTTATAACAAGTCCGTGGACCCGGAAAGGGCCGCGCGCAGCGCCCATTCCAATGGTAGGGATGCGCTCCTGCGCGTCCCAAACCAGGCGGGCGAAAGGGGGCGCGGAGCCGGCGTATCCCGGCACGCTGCGCCTCCGGGGCGAGAGCCGCCTCGCTGCGCCCGCCCCGCAAAGAATGCCGGATGAAGGCTCTCGCCACGGGAGTGACGTGTGACGCGGGCACCAGCTCCGCGCCCCCTCCGCCCACGAATATTTGGGACGCGCAGGAGCACATCCCTACCTGGTTTTAAACTTTCGTTTGCTTCAACGAACTATGCTACAACACCCGGCCGCCGCAAATGCCAGTCCGTGGCCTGTTCATACGCCGAGGCCGCGCGGAGCAGATCACATTCGCCGAGCGGGCGGCCCAGTAATTGCAGGCCAATGGGCAGGGCAGGGGAGGTGGTGAATCCACACGGCACGGAAATGCCGCAGATTCCGGCGAGGTTGGTGGCGATGGTGAAGATATCGGCGAGATACATTTGCAGCGGGTCGGCGGCATTTTCGCCGATGCGGAAGGCGGGCGTCGGGCACACGGGGCTCGCGATGACGTCCACTTCCGTGAAGGCTTCCGTGAAATCCTGCGCGATGAGCCGCCGGACTTTCTGCGCTTTAAGATAGTAGGCGTCGTAGTAGCCGCTGCTGAGCACATAGGTGCCGAGGATGATGCGGCGTTTCACTTCCGGCCCGAATCCTTCGGCGCGTGAACGGTCGTACATGTCGCGGAGGTCGGCGGGATCGGCGCAGCGGCGGCCATAACGAACGGAGTCAAAGCGCGCGAGATTGGCCGAAGCCTCGGCGGTGGCGATGATATAATACGCAGCGATGGCGTATCGCGAGTGAGGCAGTGAGATTTTCTTCACCTCGGCGCCCTGTCGCTGGAGTTCCTGCACCGCGGCTTCCACGGCGGCGCGCACTTCCGGATCAATGCCATCAATGAAGTATTCCTTTGGCAGGCCGATACGCAGGCCCTTCACGCCTTGAGTCAGCGCGGCGGAGTAGTCGGGCACGGGCGCATTGAGCGAAGTCGAGTCCAGCGGATCGTGACCGGCGATCGCCTGGAGCACGAGCGCGGCGTCCTCTGTGGTTTTCGTCATCGGCCCGACCTGATCGAGCGACGATGCATAAGCGATCAAACCATAACGGGAGACGCGACCATACGTCGGCTTGAGTCCGGTGATGCCGCAAAAACTCGCAGGCTGGCGAATCGACCCGCCAGTATCCGTGCCGAGTGTGGCAATGGCCGTCTGTGACGCCACTGCCGCCGCCGAGCCGCCGCTGCTGCCGCCAGGCACACGCGTCGTGTCCCAGGGATTGCGCGTCTGCTGCAGGGCGGAATTTTCCGTGGACGAACCCATGGCGAATTCATCCATGTTCAGCTTGCCGAACGGAATCGCGCCCGCCGCCTTGAGCCGCGTGATGCAGGTCGCGTCGTAGGGGGAGACATAGCCGCCGAGAATCTTCGAGCCGCAGGTTGCCGGCTGTCCTGACACATTGAGCACGTCTTTGATCGCGACGGGAATGCCCCCAAGCGGCGCACTGAGGTCGGCGTTTTCTGCGGCCTTAAGCGCGGCCTCCAAGTCGCGGTGCAGATACGCGCCGATGCCGCCGTCGTGTGCCGTGATGGACGACTCCACGCTGCGAATGATGTCGGCGGGCGAAATCTCTTTGCGGACGAGGCGTCCGCGGAGTTCCGCGATGGTGAGAGTGTGCAGGGCGTCGGACATAAATTACTCCACGACTTTCGGCACCATGAACTGATCGCCGCTGCGGCGCGGGGCGTTGCTCAGAGCGGCGTCCACTCCGAATCCCGGACGCGGCTCGTCTGCACGCGTCACATCGAATACCTCATGCGGATGCGCCGCGGGTTCTACGCCGGACGTATCAAGTTCATCAAGCTGGCTGACATAATGGAGAATGCGGTCGAGCTGCCCGCTGTAGGCAGCCTCCTCCTCAGCGGTCAAACGCAGGCGCGCGAGATCCGCTGTCTTCTTTACATCAATATGAGCACTCATGGACCCGCGCCATCCCACACCGCCCTGGGCCGGGCAAGGAGAAACACGGCGAGCCGTCACGCCACCTGCTCACTCATCTCCTGTTTCAGCCGCAACTGTCCGCAGGCGGCGTCGATGTCGTGGCCTTTCTCGCGGCGGATGGTGGCGGGCACGCCGGCGTTGTTAAGCACGGAGAGGAAGACGTCCTGGGCGATGTCCGACGGACGCGTCCACGGCAGGCCGTCCACGGTGTTGTAGGGAATAAGGTTCACTTTTGCCTGAATCGAGCGGGCGCGGCGGGCAAGGGCGGCGGCGTGTTCGGGCTGATCATTCACGTCTTCGATGAGAATGTATTCGAGCGTGATCTTCTGCTTCTTGCGGTCGCGGAAATAGGTCAGCGATTCCATGAGCACATCGAGCGGATACATGCGGTTCACCGGCATAATGCGTTCGCGGACTTCATCGGTCGCGCCGTGGAAACTGATGGCGAGTCGCACCGGCATGGGGAAATCGGCGAGCTTTTTGATCTGCGGCGCGAGCCCGCTGGTGGAGACGGTGATATGCCGCGCGCCGATCCCGATGCCCCATTCCGCCTGGATGATGCGGATGGCACGGGTGAGTTGCGTGAAGTTGGCCAGCGGCTCGCCCATGCCCATGAACACGATGTTATCAATGCGCTGGCCGCTGTGTGCCTCCACCTGGAGGACCTGCTCCACGATTTCATCCGCGCGGAGATTGCGGGTGAATCCGGCAAGGCCGGACGCGCAGAATTTGCAGTCGTAGGCACATCCGACCTGGCTGCTGACACAAATGGTGCGGCGGTCGCTCATGTCGCCAAACGCCGCGCGGTTGGCCGGGATGAGCACACTCTCGACGTAACGTCCGTCGTGCAGGCGGAAGAGAAACTTCTGCGTCGCGTCCTTCGCGCCCTGCACGGTGGCGATGCGCATGGTGTGCAGTGGATGTGCCTCCGCGAGCCGCGCGCGCAGCGGCTTGCTGAGGCTGGTCATGGCGTCGTAGCTCGCGGCGCGTTTCTGGAACACCCAGTCAAGGATTTGTGAGGCGCGGTACCTCGGCTCGCCCCATACCAACAACTCCGCTTCCAGCTCTTCCGGAAGCATTCCAGTGAGAGCGGGCGCTGCGGAAATGGCGGCGGCGGGTTCCATGATCATGCGAGTGTTGGCCGCAGGGCGGGGGGAGGGAAAGGCGAAAAGTCGCCTGCCGGCCGGGCCTCAGTCCAAGCGGATTTTCTCTCCTGGCAGCGGTACGATGACCTCGGTCTCCGGCAGCGCGGCATTCACCGCGGCGGTGATCCATGCGATGGCGGGATCGTCGCCGTGGACGAGGAGAAGTTTGCGCGGCCGCACTTTCTTCACGTAGTCCACCAGTTCCTCACGGGGGGCGTGACCGCTGAAATCGTAGTTCTCCACATCGCATTTCCTGACAACGGCGCTGTGCGAGTGGTGAAGCTTGACACTTTCACCGGCCGGCGTCCGCTGGAGCACTCCGGCGGGGCTGATCGGGTCGGCGTAGCCCACGAAGGTCACCGTGTTCTTCGGGTTGTCTATGAAGCGGAAAGCAAAGTCATTGCTCGCGGTGTTTTCGGTCATCATGCCACTGCTGATGGCATAGATGCGGCCGGGCGCATAACTGAGATCGCGCTCGCCTTTCTTCGCGCGAATGAGGCCGTCCATTTCCAGCAGCTTGAATCCGCGGTGACTCCGGCGCGCCGTGTCGGTGTGTTTGTCCACGATCTGCGTCATGCGGGAGCTGAGGCCGCCGATGTGAATCGGTATGCGCATGGAAATACGGCCCGTGCGGCGGAGGTCGTGCAGCATCAGCAGCATCTCCTGCGTCTTCCCCACGGCAAAGACCGGCATGAGCACGCTGCCGCCGCGGTCCACTGTCTCCATGATCTTCTCCGCGAGCCGCCAGCTTTCGCGCTCCCGGGTGTAGTCCGCAGGCCGCTCGGCTGCCCCGCGGGTGCATTCAAGGATCAGTACATCAATGTCCGACTCCGGAAAATCCGCCGCGAGTTGCAGCGTCTGATCTTCAAAATGCACGTCGCCGGTGTAGAAAACCTTGAGCCCGCCGAGATCGAACCTCACGCCGACGCTGCCCGGCAGGTGACCGGCTTCAAAAAATTCCGCTCTCGCACCGTTCGCGCCGGCTTCAAACCGCTTGCCGGGACGCAGCTTCAGCCAGCGACGTTCCATACCGTCCACCTCGCGGTGAGTGAAGAGCGGATACTCTTTGATGCCCTCCTGATCCCGCTGAAAGCTCATCACATTACAACTGTTGTGCAACATCGCCGCGCCCAGTTCCGCCGTCAGTTCTGACATAAACACCTGCGCCCCCGGATGCCGCCGCATCAGCACCGGCAGCGAACCGATGTGATCAAGGTGCGCGTGCGTGATGATGATCGCGTCCGCGGAGTTGTCTTCGATCATCTGCAACTGCGGCAGACAGTCCAGCCCCTTCTCCTTCGGGTGCATTCCGGAGTCGAGGACAATACGCTCCAGTCCGGTATCAAGCACGTAGCAATTCGCGCCGATCCCGGCGCTGCGGAGCAGGCTCTGAAAGGTAATTCCCGGCATGGGACAAAGGTAGGGGCGTGCCCGTTGACGCCATTGCCCCGGGCCGCAACAGGAAAGGGCAACGGCCTTTGCCGCCGGAGCGCGAAGTTGCCTCTTCGCTTCTCCTGTCGAGTTCCTGGTTGTGAGAGGCGAAGGGCAACTTCGCGTTCCGCAGATGCCCGCTCGTGCCGAACCGCTCTGGCGGAAGTATTCACGAATTCCCGCAGATTCATCTTGCGTGATCTTTGTGTACTAGTAGGACTAGTACGCAACGTCCGCGTCCCCATGCTTCCGTTTCCCATCCGCCTCCTCGACGGCCTGCCTGCTTCCGGGCAGATCGTGATGGCGGTGCGGAAGGCGGTGCTCGCGGGGCAGTTGCGCGATGGCGATGAGTTCCCCCCGGTGCGCAGTCTTAGCCAGGAACTGCAGGTGGCTCCGGCCACGGCGCACAAGGCCATCGCGCAACTCCGCGATGCGGGACTGCTCGCCAGCCGGCCCGGCGTGGGAATGGTGGTGCGCACCGCCGCGGCCCCGGATGCCGCCGGCAAGCTGGATCTGCTCGCG
>JANNVM010000537.1:0-7558 GCA_031414455.1 Verrucomicrobiota bacterium | reverse complement strand
GCTGGCAATGCGCGCCTGCAGTTCCGAATAACCCGGGTGCGCCGCGAAATGCGCGGCATTCAATTCGTTGGCCGTCGTGATCAGATCCCGCTGCATGTCCGCGGGGAAATCGGATGACGAGTCCAGATTCAGGACCGGCTGCCCGCTGGAACGAAGCACCGTTCCCTGATAGGCCGCGGGCATGAAACCGCTGGACCAGTTCGCCGCGCCACTGATGGGCCCGCCGCGCGGATCCAGCATCACGACATACCCTGGCAGATTTTGATTGAGGGTGCCCAGGCCGTAATCAATCCACGATCCCATGGACGGATGTCCCTGGATGACCCGCCCGCTGTTCATCTGAATCATGGCCGATCCGTGGGCGAACGAGTCGGCATACAATGATTTGATCACTGCCAGTTTGTCCGCGTGGCGGGCGAGGTGCGGCAGCGCGTCGGAGACCCACAGCCCGGACTGCCCGTGCTGCGCCCACTGACGTTTGCTGCCGAGGAGCACGCCGGGCTTCACATCCTTCCGGCGCAGTTCCAGATTCACGGTCTGACCATCTCGCTTCTGCAGTTCCGGTTTGTAGTCGAACAGATCCATCTGCGACGGCCCGCCATACATGAACAGGAAGATGCACGATTTCACCTTCACCGGCCGGTGCGGCGGCTTTGGTGTGAGCGGAGAATGGGAGGCGCTCTCCGCGGCGCGGGCAAAGAATCCGTCGCCCTGGAGCAGTCCCGAAAGGGCGACACCCGCAAAGCCCGCGCCCGCCTGCCACAGGAATTCCCGGCGCATGCCCGCGCAGAGCGGAGTCCTTTGTTTTGATAGTGAATCGGGCGGGGGCATAACTTCAGTTCTCAATCAACGTAGATAAACTCGTTCAGATTGAACACGAGCAGGCAAAGCGATTGCAGCGCGCTGCGTTCCGGCGGCGGGTTTCCGGACGGTATGGTGACCGGCGGGCGGCCCTCTGATGATATTAGTGTCAGGGAGTCGAGCCACAGCGCGCCTCCCCATGCGCGCACGCCCAGCCGGCCTTCCCCGGGCAGGGGCTGCGGGTCGGTCACTTCGAGGAGTGGTTTTGCCGCGCCGTGGAGTGACACCCGGATGAGAGCGCCGGCGGATTCGATGTGCAGAGCAAACGTTTCCCCTGTGGGAATCCGGGCATCTGCCTCCGCCAGCGTGGTGGATTGCGCCGCGTGCCGCCGCAGGGTGATTTTCTGCCGGCGGGGATCGAGCAGGACTTCATAGCCGCGCGGCTCCTCTCCCTCCGCGGCGGCGCGGAAGAGCAGACCGGCGAGTTCGGCGGCCCCGGGCAGGGTTACCCTGGCATCGATCGTCCCGTCCTTAAAACTGGCTCCCTGCCACAGAGCAAACGGCCCGCGCCCGCGCTCCACGACGCGAATGCCCTCGTAGGGTGGAGCCCACACGCCGCGGTGATAATTCCAGCCTTCTGAGGGACCTGTCAGGAACTGAGACGGTTGCAGCTTTGGAAAGTAATCAGCAGACAGCGCCGCGGCCACGTCCGGGCGAAACGCCAGCCGCGAAGACAGTGCTGCGAAGGCTTTTGTCTGCCTCTCCAGCCACGCCGCAGCCGTCCTGGATTCCTGCGGGGACGGATCGCGGTTCAGCGCCAGTTGCCATGCGCGGTTGATCTGCGCCGACGGCTGGTCTCCGGCTTCGCGCACGATTCGCCCGGCAAAGGCCGCCGCCTTTTGGTGCATGATGGGGTCGTTCAACAGCATCAGGGCCTGCGGCGCCACCGTGGTCGTCGTCCGCTCCGGCAGCGGGGTCACGGTATTGCTGTAGTCGAAGCTCTCCAAAAACGGAATCGCCATGGTGCGGCGGACAAAGGCATAGACACTCCGCCGGTCCTGCTCCGTGTCGCTGGAAACCTCCCAGTCCAGCCCCGGCCGTGACTGACCGGCCAATACTTCGCCGCCAAGGTGTGGGAAGAATCCGCGCCCTCCCATCGCCGGATTCAGCGTTCCGGAAACGCTGAGCACTGAATCGCGCACGGCCTCGGCTTCAAGGCGGCGCGATTCCTGATGCCACAGCAGGTCGTTCCCAGGATCGGAGGCGAGGGCTTCCTGACGACCGGCCTGCGATGACTGCCGGTAAGTCTGCGAGAGCATGATGAGCTTATGCAGCTTCTTCAGCGACCATCCGGAATCAATAAACGCCGCCGCCAGCGTGTCGAGCAGTTGCGGATGCGTCGGCGGCGCTCCGGCCCGGCCGAAGTCCGACGTCGTTCTGACGATTCCTTTTCCGAAATGATGCCGCCACACGCGGTTCACCATGACCCGGGCGGTGAGCGGGTTTTGCGGACTCGCGATCCAGGATGCGAGGGCGAGACGGCGGCCACTTGATGCTGAACCGGCGAGGGGGACGGGAAGCTGCGGCTTCTCATTAGTTAGGATACAGGGAAAGGCGGGCGCGACTTCCGGCCCTTCGGACGAGGCATTGCCCCGGAGGAGGATGCGGGTGGCTGGCGGAACCGCCCCGGTCTCACGGACGGCCAGCGTCCATTCGGACGGGGCTCTTTCCGGCACCGTCTTTTCCACAACGTGCGGCGGAGGCGCCAGCGGTGCAAATCCCGGCGCCTCCATGGAGGGTTTCACGTTAGCGAACGGACGGACACCACGAAAGAACGCCAGCAGTGAATAGTAGTCCCGCTGCGGGATGGGATCGGATTTGTGATCGTGGCAGCGCGCGCAGCCGATGGTGAGTCCGAGGAAGGCCGCGCCGGAAGTCGAGAGGATGTCGTCCAGGGCGTCGAACTCGGCCATGCGTTTGTCATCGGGCTCATCGTCGAAAACCCCAAGCCGCTGGAACGCCGTGGCCGTCACCGATTCCGCCGTCGCGTCCGGCAGTTCGTCACCGGCCAGTTGTTCCACGACAAAGCGGTCGTAGGGCTTGTCGTCGTTGAACGCTTTGATAACATAATCGCGGTAACGCCACGCGAGCAGCTTTTCGCCGTCGCGCTCATAGCCGTTGCTCTGCGCGAACCGCGCCACGTCGAGCCAGTGCCGGCCCCAGCGTTCGCCGTACTGCGGCAGCGAGAGAAGGTGATCAAGGAGTTTCCCATAGCTGTCAGGATCCTCATTTCGCTCGAAGGCCGCCACTTCCTCCGGTGACGGCGGCAGGCCGGTCAAATCGAAGTATGCCCGGCGAATCAGCTCCCGTCTCGTGGCGGGCGGATTCATCGTGAGTGCTTTTTCCGCAAGCTTCGCTGCGATGAAGTAATCAACCGGATTCCCGCTGCCGGCAGGGTCCGCTGCCGGGTGATGCAGCGGCTTAAAGGCCCAGTGCGCCCGGTCCGCGGCCGTAATCGCAAACTCCTTGTCCGGAGCCGCCGCTGCCCCGCCGGTCAACGTCATCCAGCCGAGGGAGAGAGCGATGACACGCGGCGCGGGCATGGCTACTTCTCGAGAGCGGCGGTCACCGGCATGGAATTCCCGAAGTTCTTGAAGTCCTTAATCGTCCAGACCACTTTCTTCTCCGGTGTCACTTCGATGAACTGCGGGTTTTCCGGACCTGCATGACAATTGCCGATGAGTGTGTTGCCGTTAGGAAGACGCTCCACGCGGGTCACCCATGCGAGAGTGATGCCCGGAAGATCCCGCTGCGCGATCTTCCACACGATTTCCTTCGCCGGCGTCACCTCAAGGACGCTGTGGCCATTTCCTGCTCCGATCAGAGTATTGCCGTTCGGGAGCCGGACGGCGCTGAACACAGAGTTGCCGAATGCCTCCGGGCCGTGCCCGCCTTTCTTTTCCTGCCCGAAAAGCGGCACCTCGTATTCCCAGACCACCGTGCCCGTTGCGTCATATTCGCGGACGGCGCCGTCGCTTTCATGCGCCACGAGGTAATGGCCGTTGGCGATCTTTCGCACCAGACGCGTGTCGCTGTGCGTGCTGGGATGATTCACCTTCAGCTTAATCCCGTGCTGGATCGCTCCGTTTTTGTCCACCTCAATAATCCGTGCGGGGCCCGACTCGGCGATCATGGTCAGACCATTCTCCAGCCGCTGGAAGGCGTGAACCTCGACCGGTTTACCCGAGTTTCCATTGGACTTCGCGGCGTCATATTCCCACACGGTCTTTTTGTCCGGAGTGACCTCCACGATCCTCGTCCAGCCCTGCTGGAGCAGGATATTTCCGCCCGGCAGGACCTGTGCATCGTGAATCGCGCTGACTTTGATCTCCCAATCCAGTTTTCCATCCGGCGCGACGATGGCGAGCCGCCCGGTGGAGTCATCACCTCCGAGCACCCGGCGGTTCGGGCGGGCTTCCTGCGCATGGATCACAGTCACAAGACCAAGACTGAGCGCCGCCATGGCCCGCATCAGGCGGGGGGCGGAGATCCACTGACAAAACGGAGTATGGGAAAAGGTCAACATCATGAGACGGACACTACGCCGAAACAGGCGGGAGGCTGTCAACAAGGCGTCACCCCATCTCCGTGTCAGGCCTCCACCGTCAGTTTCACACACTGGATCTGGTTTTTTCCCGACTTTGGAAACGGACGCGGCATCGGCTGGGCGATGCCGCTGGCGTCGATCGTGCGGCAGCGGATTTCGTAATTGCCCGGGGCGAGCCGGCGGGGGGCGGCTGTCCAGCGGCAGAGGGTGTGGCGCAGCGGCCATTCGCGCGGTTTTTTCGTCGAGGGATCGAACTGCACGGGATGCAGCCTTGCGGCATCGAAGCCCTTGATAGCGGCTTCATCGAACGGCGTAATCTGTGCATCCTGCCACGGCGCTCCGGAGAAATGAGGGTCGTCCTCCGGCAGCGGCGCGCCGGTCTCACGCAGCCAGTACTGTACTTTTGTCAGGCCGGAGATTCCCACCTGGGCGTTGCCGTGGATGGAGAGTTCGGCGGAGGCGTTGACCTTCTCCGGAAGGGTGCCGAAGCGCGCGAACGTCTTGAGCCAACTGTTAATGTCGTTGTTGCCGTCCGCGTAGGTGTCGTCGGCCTGATGGCTGTTGGTGAAGACGATTCGCTGGAGCCATTTCACCGATTTGAATCCATAGGCCTCCGGCACGATCATGCGCACCGGACCGCCGCGTTCGCCGGTGAGCCATTCGCCATTGAGTTTATAACAAAGGATGACGGGCAGTTCGCCTGGTGGATCTTCGAAGACCCGGTTCACGGGCAGGTAGCATTTGAACATTTGGGCGCGGTCTTCGTTGTGGTGCCCGTAGTAATAGATGTGCCGCAGGTTTTCCAACGGACCGGCGAGCCACAACACGTCGCGCAGCGGCACTCCCTCCCACAAACCGTGGCCCAGCGGATCCGACAGATTGTTACAGGTGATGACTTTCAAGAAACTCGTCGCCTTCTTTTCCGCCAGCTTCATCAGCGCCTCAAACGTCAGGGCCGTGCCGCCGGCTTTGATCATCGGGTGCTCGATTTTGGTTTCGCTTTCGGGATCCGCGATGACTTCGAGCTGCCACGTCTCGCGCACCATGCCGATCTCCCGCTGCGTTTCCTCCGGCAGTTTGTAGGGAAGGGGACGTCCGCGCTCTACGTTGTAGAACTCTCCGGAGGGTGTCAGGCAGCATCCGCCGCTTTCCGTTACGGGGCCCAGTGCTTTGGCACCGGTCGTGGAAATCAATCCCTGCCCGGCACCGAGCGTCGCGGCACCGGCGGAGCCCAGCTTGAAGAGATCGCGGCGGGTATAGCGGGTTGCGGGCATGGTGATCGGGCGGCGCTGCGCCTCGAACGGATTCTGCAAAGCCAGCGCGCCGGTTCCACCGCGAAGTTGGCACCGACCCCGCTGATCCCGCCACCGGAGACTTCCCCGGTCATTTCAAACGCTCCCAAATCAAAAATAAAGCTGCCACCGGCACCGCGATCCTGCATTTGGCAGGCGAGGGAGGATTTGGAGCCGGAAGGCAGGCTCCCGGCGATGGCCTAGCGTCTTCGCTCCGTAAGAATCCGTTGCTGCACTTCCCCGGGCAAGCCGCTTTCCGCAAGCCAGGCAACAGCACCATCGGGGTCCCTGCGGTAGAAAGCCTGACCGACGCGGGTCATGGAACTTTCGCGCAGCGCCGGGTCAGCAATGTCCTGCGCCCACGCGATGGCGGTCATTGGATCCTGCCACGCATAGCCTGTGGCAAAGCCGCTGATGGCGGAGTCCCGCTGCGGTGATTTAGGCATCGCAAAAAGATAGTCCCCGGCCGCGGCAGGGTCCCGGTCTTCCCAGTCGCCGAAGGCACTGCTCAGGCCCTGCTTCTGGCCGGTGCTGGCAGGCAGGCTTTCCAGCCAGCCCACGGCGGCGACGGGATCGGAGGCGGCCCACCGGGAACCAACTTGTCCGATCGTCCGGCTGGCATATTCCTTGTCCGCAAAACGTTCGCTCCAGCGTGCGGCGGCCCCGGGGTCCGTTCGGACATAAGCCTCAGCCACCCGGGCCATGGCGTTGCCTTTCAGGGGGCCATCCGCCAATGATTCCGCCCAGCGGGAGGCCGCTTCCGGTCCATCCTGGCGGATCGTCTCGTTCGCGACGATTTCCATCAGCGGGCCAGCTTTGTCATTTCCTTCCTGGCCCAGACGGAGCACGTATTCCGTCGCCACCGAAGAGTTGTTATGGGAGAGGCCGGAGACGACACTGGCGATCAGTTCGTCGCGCTGACCGCGCATTTCCTCAGGCAGGTTGTCCAACAGGGATTGAGCCTCGCCAGGGTTGGCAGCGGCCCATCCGGTCATGGTGGCGGCGAGATCGGCCTCCGGACTTTTAGCAGCGTTCGCGAAGGCTGCTTTTCCGTCAATGGCCCCCCAACTGTAGTGGAAATCCCGCCACTGGTCGGGGTCGGCTCCGAGGGCGACCAGTTGTTCCCGCACGGCTCCGGCATTGCCCGGGGTGAGCGACTCCAACAGCCGGGAAAAAGCGAGACGGCGGGTGATCGGGTTCCGGTCCCGCAGGGCCTGCTGGATCAGGGCGTCCAAATCGCTGCCAGAGGGATTGACCTCTCCAAACAAGCCCTCCAGGGCACCGGGCCGGCGGGTTCCGGGGCGGCCGTCCGGGTTGCGGGAGGGCGGCCCCTCCTGCCCGGAAGCCGCCCGCGCCGCGCCGGCCGTATCTGCTAGCGCCTGGCCCGCGTCAGCGCCCGTCCGGCTGGATGCCTCCCCGCTGCGGCGGGATCCCCAGGCGAAAGCGATCACAACTGCGGCGGCCCAGCAGCCATGGAGGATCAATGATTTCTGCGTAACATTCATAATGATTTGTCAGGGTAGCAGCGGGTTTACTTGCCAATGCACCAGAGATGGGCGTGGGTGCGGATAGAAACATTTCCGTCGCTGATGGCAGGCGAAGCATTCGTCAGGCCATTGTTGAGGGGATTGTGGACGAGGACTTCAAACCCGGGCGAGGCGCGGAGGACGAAACAATCGCTGCCCTGATTGCCCTGATACAGCCGGTCTCCCCAGACGACTGGCGTAGAGTTCCCCGCCTGCGGCAAGGCCACTTTCCATTTCACCCCGGACGCAGCGCTCCAGTTCAGCGGTAGATCCTTCTCGGTGGAAACACCGCACCCATCGGCCCCACGCCATCCCGGCCATGGCGCAGCCGC
>JANNVM010000536.1:0-1764 GCA_031414455.1 Verrucomicrobiota bacterium | reverse complement strand
ACCCAGCGCCGCCGCATCCCGCAGCGACATGCCCTGCGCTGCGAACGTCGTAATGAAACCCGTAAGCACATCACCGAACCCACCCTTCGCCATCATCGGATGGCCGGTGGTGTTATGAAGCGCGGGGCGTCCCGCTTCGACGACCACACTGCGTGCGCTCTTGCTCAGCACCGTCGCGTTAAGGGCCGCCGCGAGGGCGTTAGCAGAATCCTCCGCGCCGGGCGTGAATGCCTGCGCCAGTCGCGTCAGTTCGCCCGGATGTGGTGTCAGAAGTCGCGGGCCGCCGGTTCGTCCCGCGAGGGAAATCCCGTGCGCCGCCATCGCATTGAGTGCGTCCGCATCCACGATCACCGGCCTCGGATCATCGCGCAGCAGCGACGCGATATACGGAGGCGGAATGGCTCCCATGCCCGGTCCGATGCCGATGGCATCCAGCGGGAAATCCATCACCTCGCGACACGACTGCACCGGCCGCACCATCACTTCCGGCGGACACGCGGCCGCGAGAATTTCATACACGTCGTGCGGACAAAACAGTGTCACCAAGCCGCCGCCGGCCGCCACCGCCGCTGCAGCCGCCAGCCGGGCCGCTCCTGTTAGTCCACGCGAGCCCGCCACAATCCCCACCCGGCCCGCCTGGCCCTTGTGCATGGAAAAAGGACGGCGACGGAAGCGACGAAAATCCTCAAAGGAATAAGAAGTGAGGAGGCCATCCCTCGCCCCATAGTTCTCCGGCGGGGGCAATCGGTCCAGAGGCACCACCGCAAGCCGTCCGACATAATCCTCCACGCCCGGCGCGCAAAGACCGCGCTTCGGGTAGCCGAGCGTTGCCGTGACATCTGCCACCACAGCGTCGTTGTCAGTTTCGCCGCCATCAGCATCCAATCCCGTCGGCAGATCGATGGCCAGGGTTTCGGCTCCGGACACTCTGCGACACTCGTTTATGTTGCGACAAATTGCGCGCATGGCTGGACTGAGTGCTCCGCTGGCACCGGTGCCCAGCATGCCGTCAATCAATAACAATGGCCGGCGGACAGGGATCACATAGACATCCGGCGGCGCGCACGAGCCATGAGCCCGGACAGCCTGCCACTTTTCCCGCGTGAGCGGTCGCCATGCCTCTTCCGGCTCCCATGTGCGAATCTCCACTTCCCAGCCATCCGTCACTAAATGCCGCGCGAGGACGAACGCATCACCTCCATTGTGTCCCTTGCCGGCAAACACCACCGCCTGGCCCGGCTGAGGCCAGAACTGCCTGACAACTCCCAGAAGCCCCGCACCCGCTGCCTCCATGAGTTGCTCCTCCGTCGTCCCCGCCTCGACCGCACGCGCCTCCAGTGAGCGCATTTCCGCGGCAGAGACAAGAGCAGGACAATTCATGTGTTTCTTAACAGCCGCCATAGGCCGTTTGCAACCCGCGCCGCGCGTCTGAAACAGCCGGGAACTTCATTTGTCATTCAAATCTCCTTCGCGCTTCGTCATTTCGCGGCTTCGCTGCGACCGTGTTCCAGCCAGTCGCGGATGGCTTCCTGGCTGCGCACGCGCTTCCTGCCGCCGGCGGCGATGTGGTTGTGCAAGCCGCCATCGAGGACGCGGGCCTTCACGTTATCGCTCCACTGAAGTTCCATGATCCGGCGGAGTTCATTTTGCAGCGCGGGGTCGAGGATCGGAAAAACGATCTCGAAGCGGCTGTCGAAATTTCTTGGCAGGAAATCCGCGGACGAGAGCAGGCAGCGCGGCTGGCCACCGTTGTGAAACAGAAAG
>JANNVM010000535.1:0-18747 GCA_031414455.1 Verrucomicrobiota bacterium | reverse complement strand
CGTTGCCATGCCCGCAGCATAGCAGATGTCTGGAGTTATTTCACTATCTGATCATCTCAGTCTTCATAAACAGAACTGCGCGCTGCAAAATCGAGCAGCGTGATGTTTCCCGACTCCCGATCCGGTTCATACACCAGCCTGTAATCGCCGATCCGATATCTCCAGCGCCCATCGTTCAGAGGCTTGACCGTATCACCAAGCGGTGGTCGGTGCTTTGGCTATCTTGCTGAGGGCGGCCAATATTCGGCCCTGTAGCTTACCTCTACGGCGTCGGAGAAATCCGTCGTGAGGCCGAGATACCACGGCGGCGGTCCCTTTCTTGGGGGCCTCGTTGCCGTTCCCATCCGCTTAGCAGCGGCCTTCTTCGCGACCGGGATTCTTTTCTGAAACGGATTCTCCCGTTCACCGGCCGAATGCTTGGTCCAAACGTTGATGAGTTTTCCCTCAATCAGATTAACCGGAAGGTGGACGACTAACTCCGAAGCGGACTGACTTTCCGGCGAATCGATAGGGGATTTACTCACTTCGATGCGATCACGTGGGCCTGACAACAGTGGCGGACTGAGGCGTCGCGGGCTCTCAAAGGTCGCGCCTTTGCAAAAGCCATGCGGCGAGTGCCATGGTGGCGAGAGTAAAAATGCCCGTCGTGGTCAGGAGCGGGAGAAAAGTAACGGGCTCCTGTTTTTTTCCGGGAGCAGCAGCGGCGGCGGCGATGTCCGCGGCCACGGCACTGAATCCAGTATGGCCGATCCGGAGCCGGCGGAACAGCGCGCGATAGCCGAAGTTCTGGGCCGGTTGAGGGCACGCTTCACGCTCCAGCCAGAGGTGGGAATCACGCGATTGCGGCAGTACCCTGACAGCCTGCTGCACGGCTTCATCCGAGAGGGCTGCGCTGAGGCCGCCGCCGTTCGATTCCTCACTGCTATCAATGACAGCGGCGCTGGAATCCGGCTCCGGCGCGGCAGCGGCTTCCTGGAGCGCCCAGATGGAGCCGGCAAAAAGGATGGCCACCAGCAGCGCGGCGGTGGCGGAACGGGTGAGGACTCCCATCAGCATAGCGACCGCCTGGAGCGGAATAAAAAGGAGCGCGGCCAGCGGCACCCCCAGCCACAAGGCCGGGTGCCAGACTCCCATCCGCCATCGCATGACAAGCCACAGCCCGCCCACTACCAGCACCGTGTGCAGCAGCACGTAACAGAGGGAGCCAAGGAACCTCCCGGCAAGGATCAAACTCCTCCGCCGGGCCCGCGGCACGATGAGGGAGGCGCTGCCGGGCTCGAGGGTTTCCGGCAGAACGGCCGCCGTCGCGAAAAGAACGAGGAACACGGCGCCTCCCGCCACCCACCAGCGCATGATCCGCGCCACCATCCAGCAGTGCATCGTGTTTTCCCACGGTGTTCCCTGTTTCAGCCAGATATTCTCCGAGCTTTTGAGCCCGAACCCGATGGACCAGCCATCCTCCTGGAAGGACACGCTGGCATACAGCGCCACCACGAGGAGATTCAGCCCCAGATGGAGCCAGAACAGCCGCCGGCGGCGGAGCATGAGCAGCGTGTCGCGAATGAGCGCGTAGAGCGTCCTCATGCCGGGTGCCCTCCTTCACCGCGGCCGGGCCGCATCGTTTCCAGAAACAATTCCTCCAGTGACTGCCGAGCCGGTGCCACGCTGATGATCAGATATCCGCGCTGCCGCACGGCATCCACCACCGGCTGAATGAGTTGCGGGCGCCGGGTCGGAATGTGGACCTCCGTCTGTCCGTCTTCGGTGCGCAGGGTGCCGCCAAGCTGCTGGACCAGCGCGGTCAGCCCGGCATCATGACTGACATCTCCGTCGATGCACATCTCGTAGCGCATGCTCTCAGCGGTGAGTTCCTCCATTGTGCCCTGACGCACCACGCGCCCGCGGCTCACAATGGCCACGCTGTCACACATCGTTTCGAGTTCCCCCAGCACGTGACTGTTGATAAAAACGGTTTTCCCCATCTCGCGCAGCCGCACAATGATCTCCCGCATTTCCTTGCGTCCGATCGGGTCCACACCATCGGTTGGCTCGTCGAGAAAAATCAGGTCAGGGTCGCCCATCAGGGCGTAGCCGAGACCGAGGCGCTGCCGCATTCCTTTGCTATAAACCGCAGGCCGGTCGCGCCGCCATGCCTGGAGTCCGGTGAGTTCCAGCATGTCCCCAACGCGCCGGCGGCGCTCGACGGCATTCACCCCGCAGAGACGGGCCGCGAGGTCGAGAATGCCCTCCGCCGAGAGGTGATGCGGCCACGCCGGATTTTCCGGGAGATAACCTGTGCGCCGCAGTGCCTTGGTATTCCCCAGCGGCTGCCCGAGCAGCGTTCCGCGGCATTCGTCAGGATGCACGAGGGTCATGAGCACTTTGAGGAGCGTGCTCTTCCCTGCTCCATTGGGCCCCAGCAGTCCAAAAACCGTGCCCCGCGGCACCGACATCGCCAAACGGTCCAGCGCCACCACACCGTTAGGGTAGGTTTTGGTAACAGACTGGAGGGCCAGGGCCGGCATCGGTGGGGAAAGGGGGCGGAAAGCCGCTCCATCCTGCCTTTTTGTCAGCGGGCGTCAAGTGCGCGGCCTCCCCGAAGCGCCGGCGCCACGGCGGATTTTTGCACGGAGATTGACCACTGGGAGTGGCGGGTTGCAGCCGCCATTGGCAATCCCCGCCAAAGGCGCATTCCAGAGGCGATGGGAATAGTGGCCTTCGGCATGGCTATGAATGGCGGCCTCAGCCCGCCAGTCCCAGTGGGGCCGTGCAAAAATCCGCCGTGCGCCGGCGCGAATTCCGCCTCAGCCGGAAGCCGCGCGCCGCGGCGCAGGCCGTTTCGCAATTGGTTAGCCGGAGGCAAAACCGGTTCCGGGGTACCGGGGAAAGCAGGGGCGGGCATGACGACAGGCGGCCCGTGCCGGCCGCGGTACACCGGAACAAACATGGCAAGCCTAACGTCATGGCCGGGCTCCCTGTCCGCTGACGTTTACACCGGCATCTCCCGGCTCACGACTGACGCGGCAGGAGAGTGAGGCGCTTCATGCGGCTGTCGTCTTCCGGCGACCACGTTTTGATGCCGGGATCGTCCTTGAAGAGATTATGCACGAGACGGCGCTGGTAGCTGTTCATGGGGTCGAGTGTGACCGGCTCGCCGGAGGCGCGAACCTTGTCGGCGAGGCGGCGGATGTCGTTGAGGAAGTGGTCGTCCTTCTGGCCGCGGAAGTGATTCACATCCACCCGGACGCGGGGGGCGTCGGGGAGCTTCTGATGGAGAAGCTTGTTCACAAGATGCTGAATGTCGTCGAGGCGCTCGCCCTTTTTGCCGGTGAGGGCGAGGGCGGCTTTCGCGTCCGGCACGGTGACCTGGAGGCCGGGGACTTCGCAGCCGTCATCAATGGCGACCTCCGCGGAATATCCGAGGTGACGGAGCATGATTTCGAGAATTTCCCGGGCGTCGTGGATGGCATTCATGGTCGTGTGGCTGGCATCCTATAGCCGGAAATCCGCCGCGCGCTATTTTTTGCGCTGCTCATCGCGGAAAGCGCTGCCGCTGCCGCCGCCGGTGCGCGGGGGCTTCGGGCCTTTCTTTTGCCCCTGCTGGCGCGCCTGCTGGGCGGCCAGGGCGCGCTCCATGAACGACGGTCGCGGCGGGAGTTTTTTGAGTTCCACTTCCGGCTGCCGGCTGATGAGCCACGTCTGGAAAATCGAGATGACGTTCTGCACTGTCCAGTAGAGCGCGAGGGCGCTGGCGAAGTTATAACAGATGAACATGAAAATGAAGGGCATGACCTTGAAGATCTTCATCTGCATCTGCATCTGCGGGTTGTCCGCCATGGCCGGCTGCGGCGCGAGTTTCATCTGCAGGAACATGGAGATGGTCATGAGAATCGGCAGCGGATTGATCGGGACGGTAAGGATGTGCGCGACGGTGTCGGGCATGGAAAGATCCTGGACCCAGAGGAACGAGTGGCCGCGCAATTCGACCGCGCTCTTCATCATGCTGTAGTAGCCGAGAAAGATGGGGAACTGGAAGAGCAGCGGGAGACAACCGCCGAGGGGATTGACGCCGTAGTCACGATAGAGCTTCATCGTTTCCACCTGCATCCGCTGCGGCTCTTCTTTGTGCTTCTCGCGGAGTTCCTTCATCATCGGGGCGAGCTTGCTCATCTTTTTCATGGCTCGCGTGGCCTTGATATGCAGCGGCCAGATGCAGATCCGGACCACCAGCGTCAGGAGCATGATGGCGATGCCGTAAACGCCGATCCATCCGTAGAAGGTGTTGAGCATTCCGAGGAAGAGCCGGCTGAGCGCGCGGAACATGCCGTAGTGCATGGCCTGGCGGCGTTCGTCACCGAGGAGATTGAGCACCGTGCCGGAGCGCGGTCCGGTGTAAATCTGTCCCTTCCAGGTGTAGCCCTCGCCCTTCGCGAGTGTAAAGGAGTCGAGTCCCACGCCGGCTTCCATGCCGTGACCGCTGACATCGCCGCGGTCCCCGTCCTTCAGAGTGATCCACTGCCGCTGGGTCCACACTTTGGTGGAACTCTCTTTATCCACAGGGTTGATGAGGACCGCGTAGAACTGATTATGCACGCCGGCCCACGCCATTTCGGGGAGATCCATCTCGATCTTCGGATGCCGGGTCTTGCCGCCGAGTCCGAAAAAGGAGGATTCGTCGAACTGCGACCAGTCCTTTTCCACGGCATCCCCGTCGGCATACCATGTCAGTGAGGGCTGGATCCAGTCGTTGCCGTGGAGGTGTCCGAGCAGTCCGGAATAGAGAAAATACTGACCGCTCTGCTGTGCGTCGGCGGTGTTGGTAAAGGTAACGCTGAGGTTCCAGAGGTAGCCGTAGCCGTCGGTGCCTTTTTTGTCAGCAGGCTGCTCGACGAGTTCCCACTTCTTGGAAATCTTGAGGCCGTTGGTGGTATTGACGAAAGTAATGGCGTTCCCGGCCTGCGACTCGACGGTGTAGGCGAGTTTTTCAATGCTGCCCGCGCCGGTGCTGAGGGCGCCGATGGCTTCGCGCTTCCCGTAGTTTTCCTGCTCATTAATCAGTTGCTCCGTCTTGCCGGCATACTGGCCGGAGAGGATTTTCACCTGCTGCAATCCGCCGCCGATATTGGTGAACGTATATTCCGCAGCATCATTTTTGATGACGACCGTTTCCTCCTTCACTGTTTCCGGCGCAGGAACCGGCGTGGCCGCGGGATTCGCCGGATCACCGGGCTTCGCCCCAGCAGTCGCTACCGGCTTTTTTTCGTCGGGAGGTTTCGGCGCAGGCCGCGTCATCATCCAGCCGAGCGCTCCTGCGCAGGCGATCACGACGATCCATTCGGTACGATTCATTTTCATAGGTAAAGACGGGAGGAAAGATTGGCGGGCCGGGCCACGCGGGCTCAGGGAGGAGGAACGGTCTGGTTTTTTCGTTCCGGGACGGGGTCATAACCACAGCCGCCCCAGGGATGGCAACGGCAGATGCGGCGAATTCCAAGCGAGGAGCCGCGCAGGGAGCCGTGCTTTTCCACGGCCTCCAGAAAATACTGCGAGCAGGTGGGTTCGAAGCGGCAGCCGGAATGGGGACCGCCCAGCCTGTGGAGAACGGGTGAGAGGATCGTTTGATAGCCGCGGATGAGAAGACGGAGAATCCCTTTCATGGCGGCTCACGGGGCGGGCGGCAGGAGACCAGCGCGGCGGGCGAGTTTTCTCCACTCAGCTTTGATCGTCTCAAACTCCGCCTTCGCCGCACCGTGCCGCGGGATGGTGACAATGAGATGGGGCACGTTGATTTCAGGGGCGAAACTCCCTGTGATGGAGGCGAGGCGGCGGCGAATTTTGTTGCGCACCACGGCATTGCCGATGCGCTTCGTCACCGTGAAGCCGAACTTTGCCTGCGGCTCATCCGGCAGCGGCAGAATGGCGAGGATCATCAGGCGTCCGGTCCACGACGAACCCTGCTGACGGACCCGGGCGAAGTCGCCGGTGCGTCGAACGCGCTGGGCACGGGGCAGAGCCATGAGTTACGGCTTTGTCAGTGCCCGCCTTGCACTCAGGCCTCCGTGTGGCGCTTGTATTGCATATCTGCACCCTTCGGCAGCAGACGCTTGCGGCCCACCCGGCGGCGGCGGTTAAGACATTCACGGCCGGACTTGGTGGCCATGCGGGCGCGGAAGCCGTGCTGATTCTTGCGCGTGCGCTTCGAGGGCTGGTAGGTGCGTTTTGACATAGGAATGAAATGGCTGGGATGGAGGAGAAATTCCAGGTTGTTTGCGCTGCTGCGCCGCAGAAAAATTCGCCTGCGGGAACGGACGGGAGCCGGGAAAGGGGGGCGATGGTAACTTTCACCCAGGGGTTGTCAACGGGGACGAAGTAATTTCCAGAATGATTCCCGGGAGCCCGCGGGCGACGGGAATTCGCGGAGCCATCGTAAGAAATGACAAGGAAGTTGAGAACCGCAACGCCCCGGATACTGTCGCCGCGTCCCGGTCCATCGGGTCATCCAAACCAACCGCCGCCTCCCCCATGAACTATTATCAGTCACCCTCCGCAGTCATTGACCTCCCGGAAACCGACCGCGCCACTTTCATCCGCCGCACCTACGGGCACCTCGCCGGGGCACTACTCGTCTTCGGCCTCCTCGAGTATGTCTTCCTCACCTCCGGTTTCGCCAAGACGCTGGCTTCCGTGATGCTCGGCGGGCGCTGGTCATGGCTCATCGTCCTCGGTGCCTTTATGCTGGTGTCGTTCGTCGCCCAAAAATGGGCCACCTCCGCCGTCAGTCGCAGCACCCAATACGCGGGCCTCGGACTTTATGTGCTCGCTGAGGCCATCATCTTCGCCCCGCTTCTGCTCCTCGCCACCAGCGTGGATACGATGATCATTCCAAAAGCCGCGCTCATCACCACCGGCCTCTTCCTCGGCCTCACATGGGTCGCGTTTACGACAAAGAAGGACTTCAGCTTCATGAGCGGCATGCTGAAAATCGGCGGCTTCATCGCCCTCGGCACCATCCTCGCCAGTATCATCTTCGGCTTCAATCTGGGAATCATCTTTTCCAGCCTCATGGTCGTCCTGCTCGCCGGCACCATCCTCTATCAGACCTCTAACGTCCTCCTTCACTACCAAACCACTCAGGACGTCGCCGCCTCGCTCGCGCTCTTCGCCAGTTTCGTCACCCTGCTCTGGTACGTCATCCGCATCCTCATGAGCCTCTCGAACAACCGCTGAGCCGCCGGTTCTCGTCGCCCTTGCCCGCATCCCCTGCGAGCCCCCCTTCCCCGCCGCCCTGAAATTGGAAGTCCTCCGAAACGAGGCCGTCGAGCCATGGGCGTAATTGAACTTACCGCCCAGCCCTGGGCGTCTTCTTCAGCGCCTCCTCGCGCAGATCCACCACCTGCCGGCCATCGCGGCCCTCACGGGATCGGGCATCAGCGATGATCGCGGCGAGGTTGTCGTTGAAGTTCGCCGCCTGAGCCTCGCGGATGCGGCGCACCTCGGCGACGGGGTCTGCCACTGCCCCCCGGCGCTTCATGCGCGTGAAGGGTGACGGCGGCTCCATTAAGTGCTATTGCGAAGCACCTCTTCCCCGCCCCCTGCAACTCGAAGCTGCCGGCAGCCTGCCGTCAGGCGTTCGACCAAAGCTGACGGGCTCAAATTGAAGAGGATCATTCCGGCTGAACCGCCTGCACTGGAGGCATTGTTAAAGGTATTCCCGTAAATCCGGCGGCTAATCCCTGCTGCCCTTCACATCCAGGGCATCGCGCAGACCGTCGCCGGCGAAGTTGAGACAGAAGAGCGTGGCGCTGAAGAACGCCGCGGGGAAGGCAAGCAGCCACCACTGGCTTTCCATGTTCTGCGCGCCGTCATCAATGAGTTTACCCCACGAACTGTCCGGCGGCTGCACGCCGAGGCCGAGGAAACTGAGCGCGGCTTCCAGCAACATGACAGCGGGCACGGTCAGCGTGGCATAGACGATCACCGGGCCGAGCACGTTGGGAATGATGTGCCGGAAGATGATGCGCCATGCCGGCAGACCGAGGGAACGCGCGGCATCCACGAATTCCTGCCGCGCGAGGCCGAGGACCTGCGCGCGCACGATGCGGGCCATCGTCAGCCATTCCACCGCCCCGATGGCAAGGAAGATGAGCAGCAGATCCTTGCCGAACATGGCCACCAGCAGGATGACAAAGATCATGAACGGCAGTGCGCGCAGCACGTCCACGGCACGCATCATGGTGTCGTCCACGCGCCCGCCGAAGTATCCCGCCACCGCGCCGTAGCCGACACCGATAAGGAGCGCGACGAGCGTGGCCACGAACCCGACCATGAGAGAAACGCGTCCGCCCTGCATGGTGCGGGCGAGCAGATCCCGCCCCAGCGTGTCAGTGCCGAACCAATGGATTTGCTCCGCACCATTCACCACCTCGCCGGTGCCGGGTGGCACGGCTTTCAGTTTGAGGTTCTGCACGTCGGACTCCCAGGGACAGAGAAACGGGCCGAGAAAACACGCGAGGCAGATGGCTGTGAGGAGAATCATGCACAGCACCGCGAGGCGGTTCCGGCGCAGACGGGACCACGCGTCCTGCCAGAGCGAACGGCCGCTGACTTCCTGATCTTCGGTGAGGACGGCAATCATGTGAGGCGAACTCTGGGATTGAGCCACGCAATGAGGATGTCCGTGAAGAAGTTCACCGTCACCAGCAGCGCAGCGAACAGCACCACGGTGGCCAGGATCAGGCTGTAGTCGCGGTCGAAGATGGAACTGATAAAATGCTGGCCCAGTCCGGGCAGGTTGAAAATTTTCTCGATGATGAATGAGCCCGTGGTGATGCCGGCGAGGGCCGGGCCGAGGAACGCGACGACAGGAATCAGCCCGCCGCGCAGCGCGTGGAGGAGAATGATGCGCACCGGCGGCACGCCTTTCGCCCTCGCGGTGCGGATGTAGTCCTGGTTCAGCACCTCCAGCATCCCGCCGCGCGTGAGCCGCGCGATGTAAGCAGCATAGATGAGGCCCATGGTGACGGCGGGCAATATCCAGTCGGTGCGTTCAAACCATCCGGCGACATTCAGCCAGCGCAGCTTGAGTCCAAAGACAAGCGCCAGCAGCGGCCCCATCACAAACGTGGGCAGACAGATGCCGACGAGCGCGAGTGACATCGCGCTGTAGTCCACCCACGAATTGCGGCGCACGGCTGCGATGATGCCCGCGGGCATTCCCACGGCGATGGCAATGGCCAGCGCGGCGAGACCGATAGTCAGGGAAATGGGAAAGGCATCGGCGATGATCTTTCTGTTCCACATGCCCTGATACTTGAAGGAAGGCATAAAGTCGCCGGTCGCGAATCGTCCCAGCGTGACAAAATACTGCGCATAGAGCGGCTTATCCAACCCGTAGCGCGCCTCCATCACCTTGCGGACATCCGGCGGCATCGCCTTCTCGCCGGCGAAGGGATCGCCCGGAGCCAGCCGGATCATGAAAAACGTAATCGTGAACACCGCGAAGAGCACGATGACAGACTGGATGAGGCGATTGATAGTGAAGCGGAGCATCGGTGGTTCAGTCGCGGGCGAGTTCGTCATCCATGCTGCACGGCGGCGGCGGCGAGATGAGGTCCATGTATTTCCAGAGACGGTTATCGAGGAGGCGCGGCTGCCATTCCTTCACTGACGGATGGATCAGCCTCGTGCGGACGCCATAATACAGAGGCAGCACGGGCGCATCCCTCAGGAGGACATCCTCCGCCTCGCGCAGAATCTGAAAACGCCGCGTGCCGTCCGCGCATTGCTGGGCAGCGGTCACGAGCTTGTCGAAGGGCGCGCTGCTCCAGCCGGTGCGGTTGTTCCCGTTACCCGTGATCCACATGTCAATAAACGTCACCGGATCGTAGTAGTCCGCATTCCAGCCGGCGAAGGCAATGTCATACTGCATTTCCGTCTGCGCCTTGTTATATACGTTGAAGTCCTGGCTCGAAATGCCGATGGAGACGCCGAGGTGCCGTTTCCACATTTCCTGCGCCGCTTCGGCGACAACGGCGGCGGACTCGGCTTTGGAGATGAGGATGTTGAGATTGTCCGGGAAGCCTTTGCCGCCGGGGAAACCCGCCTCCGCAAGGAGCCTCTGAGCCTCCGCCGGATCGAAGCGAAACGCCTTCGCCCCATCGTAACCTTCCAGCGGCGGCACGATGCCAAAGGCCGGCGTCTCACTGGCGCGAAGCACGTTATCAATGAGGCTCTGCCGGTCGAAGGCAAAACCGAGCGCCCGGCGCACCCGGGGATCGCCGAGCGGCCCGCGCGTGATATTGAGACGCATGAACCATGTCGCGCAATTGCCATAGTTCTTCACCACGTCAGGATGCTCTGCGAGGTAGCCGGGGATTTTGTTCAGCGGTGTGGCGTAGGTTGCGTGGAGTTGACCGCGGCGGAAAAGCTTCTCCTCCGTCTGTGCCTGAGTAATGGGATAAAACCGCACGCCGTCGAGCTTCACGACAGCGGCATCCCAGTAGTGCGGATTGCGCTCCACTTCCAGATACTGCCGGAAGCGGAATTCCTTCAGCTTGAACGGACCGTTGCCCACCATGCGGCCTGGTTCGGTCCAGGGATTCATCACATCAATGAAGCCGCCGTGCTTTTCGATCGCGTGCCGCGGGACCGGCCACCAGGACGTGTGGCAGAGCACTGAGGGGAAGTGTGGCGTCGGTCCCACCAGTGTGATCTCCAGCGTGTGATCGTCCACGGCGCGCACGCCGGGGCCGTTCTCCGCCGCCATCTTTTCTGCCGGTGTGCCCGCACGGTCGTAATACTCCTGCCCGCCTTTGAGCATCTGCGAGAGCATGATGGAATACTCCGCACCCAGTTCCTTCTGCAACATGCGCCGGTAGGACCAAACGAAGTCGTGAGCCGTCACCGGCACGCCATCCGACCAGCACGCGTTCTTGCGCAGGTGAAACGTCCACACCGAGTTGTCGGCATTCGCCTCCCATCGCTCCGCCACGCCAGGCTCGACTGCGCGATCCGATTCGCGGCTTTCCGCCACCAGGCCCTCGGATAGAGCAAGCTGGATTTGATGATCACCCGTGCTGTTGCTGCGCTGAAGGTCGAGGTAGGCCGGATCGCTCCTGTTGTTCACCAGGAAAATCTTTCGTGCCGCGCCCTCGCGGGCACTCACCGCGTCACCCGAACACGCCGCGAGGAGCAGCGCAAAAATGCAGGTGAGCAACGGGAGGAGACGGCGCATGGAGAAAATGGTGGCTCCTTATGCCGGGCGTCGTGAAAGTGGGAAAGCGGAAATGGTGCCCTTCGAGTCGGGGCGCAAGACACCGGAATTTGACGTTTTCATTCGCCCCTGCCCTGCCAGGCTGCGGCATGATCGGTCACGAAATCATCACCGCCTCGGCGGGTGCCGGCAAGACATGGAATCTGGTCCTGCGCTACATCCGGCTGCTCGCCCTTGGCGCGGCACCGGGGACCATCATCGCGCTGACGTTCAGCCGAAAGGCGGCGCGGGAGTTTTTCACAGCCATCCTGCACCGGCTGGCGGAGGCGGCGCTGACGGACCACGCCGCGCAGAGGCTGGCGCAGGATGCCGGAATGCCGGCGCTGCGACGCGAAGATTTTGTGAGGCTGCTGGCGGCGCTGGTGCGCGAAATGCCGGCGCTTACGCTCGGGACGATGGATTCGTTTTTCGTACGCATCGCCCGGAGCTTTCCTTTGGAGCTGGGTCTGGCGGGCGATTTTGCGCTCCTTGATGAACACCAGCGCAGCCTTGAGCAGGAGCGGGTGCTGCAGCGGGTGTTCGCTCCCGGTCAGTTGAACGGGGAGGGACGGCGGGAATTTCTCCAGGCCTTCCAGCAGGCGACATGGGGCAAGGACGAAGTGCGGCTGAAGGTGCTGCTGGCGCAGTTCCTCAAGGACTGGCTCGGACTGTTCATGCAGGCGCCGGAGGCGGACGTGTGGGGCAATCCCGAAGCCATCTGGCCCGGTGGCCGGGAATCCCCGGCACCCGGGATGAGTTTTCAGGAACTCATCGCTGCGGCCCGCACGGCGATGGAACGGGTGCCCGATCTGAAGGATACGCAGCGCGAGACGCTGGAGGGATTTTTTGCCATCCTCGAAACGCACACGCCGGGAACACCCATTCACAAGGACGGGAAACTCACGCTGGAAAAACTGCTCGAACTCCTCCCGCAACTGGCCGCCGGCGAGGCGGTCATTACTTTGAGCCGCACCAAAGTGACACTGCGGACGCCGTTCACGGACGTCCTCCACACGCTCATCATGCGTTTCATTCACGACGCGCTGACCGTGTGCCTGCACCAGACACGCGGCATTCACCGGATCCTCGCGCTCTATGACCGGCACTATCATGACATGGTGCGGCGGCAGGGGCGGCTGACCTTTCAGGACGTGCAGCTCATTCTCAGCGGCGATCTGGCCGCGGAGGCGCGCGGCAGTGAGGCCCTGACAGAAAAACGCGGACTGGAATGCACCTCCCGGCAGAGTATTGATTACCGGCTCGACGCCCGCTACGCACACTGGCTGCTCGATGAATTTCAGGACACGAGCCGCGTGCAGTGGAAAGTGCTGCACAACCTCTGCGATGAAGCCATTCAGGACCAGGCCGGCACCCGTTCGTTTTTCGCCGTCGGTGATGAGAAGCAGAGCATCTTCACCTGGCGCGGCGCAGAGCCAGGGCTGTTTGGTGAAATTCAGAAATTCTACGGCAATGCGATCAATGTTAGGCCACTGGCGCTCTCGCAGCGCAGCGGCCCGGCAATTATCAGCATGGTGAACCGGTTGTGCGGCAATCTCCCGAAGCTGCGGGAACTGGACGGCCTGCGCGGCGGCGTGGATCAATGGCCCTGGCAGCCGCATACCAGCGCGCATCCCAAACTCACCGGCTGCGGGGCCTTGATTGAAGTGCCCGTGAACAAGGAAATCGAGGATGCCAGCGAAGCGGTATGGGGTGCGTGTGCGGATCTGTTGCGGGAATTGCAGCCGCTGCGGCGCGGCCTGACCTGTGCGGTGCTGTGTCACCGCAATTCCAGGGCGGCGGATATCGCCGACCTTTTGCGCGACCGCAGCGGCATGGAAGTGGTGTGTGAAAGTGATGTCAGCGTCGCGACGGACAATCCCGCGGCCTCCGCGATGCTGGCGCTGCTCAAGTGCGCGGCGCACCCGGCGGATCAGTTTTCGTGGCAGCAGGTGCTGATGTCCCCGCTGGGCGATGTGATTGCCGCGCAGTGGCCGCGGGAGGAGGGCCGCACCGCGCTGGTGCGGGCGAATGCCCGCCGCGGACGATTCACGGCGCGCGTCCTGGAACAACTAACCGCTGGCGGCTTTTCCGGAACGCTGCGCACCTGGCAGAAATTGCTGCTGGAGGAAGTGCCGGCACTTGATTCATTCAGCGGCGGACGGCTTGACGACCTCGTCCGCGCCGCCCGGGAATTCGATGCCGGCGGCAGCCGCGACGTGGACGAGTTCGTCGCTTTCGCCGAAGCGTGGCGTATCCGCGAATCCGCGCACACCGGAGCCATACAGGTGATGACGCTGCACAAAAGTAAAGGCCTGACGTTCGACATCGTGCTGCTGCCTGACATCCATGACACTCACATGTATCAACACCGGAATGGCATCGGCATCGGGCGTGATGCGGACAGGGAAATCACCTGGCTTTCCGTGCTTCCCGGCAAAGACATCGCCTCGGCGGATCCCGTAATTGCCTCCGCGCTGGAGGAGGCGGAGTCTGCGCAATGGCGCGAACGGCTGGCTCAACTGTATGTGGCCGTGACCCGGGCGCGACGGGCCAATTATATTCTGCTCCCGCCGCCGCCGGCAAAAAGTGAGAGTGTCTCGCTGGCGCGCATCGTGCGGCACATGCTCGGGGACGTTACGCCGGCAGACCAAATGATCGGTGAGCGGAAGTGTGCGGTGCTCAGTCTGGACGGGAACCTTGAGTGGATCGGCGCAGAGAAGTTGAAGGCACCCGCCGTGGCAGCGACTGCGGCGCAGGAGGATTTGTTTGGCGGACGATGGGATGCCGCCGGCAGCAGGGAAACGGCCATCCCGCTGGCGCACGCGCGCCCGTCCGCAGCGAAGCCAACCCGTGCCGCCGGCCTGACGAATCTGGCCGCCCGGCGGGAGGCGCGCCACTTCGGCACCCTCGTCCATACGCTTTTCAGCCGCGTGGAATGGGGCGGCGACGAGGCAGCGCGGGAATTCTTCACTCGCACGATGCCTTCGCCCGAAAACTGGCAGGCGCGGGCCCTGGATACCGTGCGCCGGTGTCTCCGGGATCCGGGGATTTCGCGGGTCTTCGCAAAACCGGCCGGGGAGACGGCACTATGGCGGGAGCGGCCCTTCGAGGCGGTGATCGAAGGGGAATGTGTCAGCGGCGTGTTTGACCGGGTGACCGTCACCTCCGGCGCGGCACACCTCATCGAGTTCAAAACGGACCAGCTCCGCGATGAGCCGGACGCCATTAAAAGCGCCGTCGGCCGCCACTCGCATCAGACGCAACTCTATCGTGCGGCATTGCAGCAACTCACCGGGCTGCCCGCCGCGAAGATCAACGTCTCGCTGTTGTTCACCGCCCTGCCGCGGATCGTCGCTCTGGACGATTGAACGCCCTTCCTTGCATGATGGTCTATGGCGCATCACGATGCCGTCACCTTTTCTGCATGGCTGGACTCTTCCGCTTTCTACTCACCACCGGTTTCACATGGGGCGCGCTCGGGCTGCACCTGCTGGTCTGCGCCTGCTTCCTGCGCCGCTGGGACAAGGTGGCGGCCATTACGGTATTCCCATTCTGGGCGTGGGGCATTGCGGGAGTGGGCATGGCGGGACTCGCGTGGCTGGTCGGACGCAAGCGGCTGGCCGCGGCCGTCTGTCTTCTTTGGGCCGGCACGATTATTTTCGGATCCGATGAAACGAGGCCGCTGCTGCGCCTGAATGCGGAAGAGCCCCTTCCCGGAGCGCCGCCACCTGTAAACGGCACGCCGACACTGCGCATCGTGAGCCTCAACTGCCGCGTGGGACCAGCCAATCCGAACGTGTTTAAAGACATCGAATCCTGGCAGCCGGACATCGTCTTTCTTCAGGAGTCACCCTATCCTCAGGAGCTGGAGAAATTCAAAACGAGGCTCTTCGGCAAGGCTGAGAGTGAATGGGTGGGCGGCCCGGAATGCTCCATCGTGGCGCGCGGCCGGATTCACAATCCAATCACCGGCTGGCAGCCGGCGTCGGTTCTCGGCACTGTGGAGTTTTCACCTGGCAAATTCATCGAAGTTGCCTGCGTCCACCTCAAGGGAGCGGAGACGACAGTGAAACTGTGGAGGAAGGAGGCCTGGCTGAGCCATTATTATAACCGTCAGTCGCGCCGCGTGGAACTCTCGCGGCTCCTCGGAGTGCAGGGGTTTATGAGCCGCCAGCACCCGGCCATCATTGGCGGCGATTTCAATGCGCCCGCTGGCGACGCGGTGTTCGACCTGCTCAGGGACTCGGGCTTCCGCGACGCGTTTGCCGAGGCCGCCAGCGGGTGGCCTGACACCTATCCGAATGCCGCGCCCATGCTCCGCATCGATCACTTGTGGGTGAACCCTCTGATCACGCCGGTGCGCGCCGCGGCCGTGAAGACGCTGTATTCCGACCACCGCATGGTGGTGTGCGATTTCCTGCAGCCGTGAAACGGAGGCGTCACGCCAGCAGCGGAGCGCCCTGCGGGAGGAAGCCGAAGAACCGGCGGGCGTTGCCATAACAGACATCGCGCACCAGGGTGGCCAGCATGTCGAAGTCATCCGGCACCTCGCCGCGCCGCGCGTCTTCACCAAGAAGGTTGCAGAAAATGCGGCGGAAGTATTCGTGTCGCGGGAACGACATGAAGCTCCGGCTGTCCGTGAGCATGCCCACCCAGCGGCTCAGCAGGCCGAGATTGCTCAGCGCGTTGATCTGCCATTCCATGCCGTCCTTCTGGTCGAGGAACCACCAGCCGCTGCCAAACTGCACTTTCCCGGGCGTCTTCCCGTCCATGAAATTGCCGCACATCGCGGCCATCGTATAATTATCGCCAGGGTTGATGTTATAGAGAATCGTCTTCGGCAGCGAGCCGTCGGTATCGAGTGCATCGAGATACCGGGAGAGCCGCTCCGCCTGCGGATAGTCGCCGATGGAGTCGAAACCGGTGTCAGGGCCGAGCGTGCGGAAGGCCCGGCTGTTATTGTTCCGCAGGGGGCCGAGGTGAAGCTGCTTCACCCAGCCCTTCTGCGCATCAAGATGACCGCTGCGCACCATGATGAAGGTGGCGAACTTCTGCTGTTCGTCTCCGGTCACCTGTTTACCGCTGCGCGCCCTGTCGTAAATATTTGCCGCTTCCTCCTGACTGCAAAAACTCGCCGTTGCCTGCACCAGCCCGTGATCGCTCAGGCGGCAGCCGTGCTGATGAAAATACTCGTGCCGTTTCTCGAATGCCGATAACAGTCCGGCGAACGTGCTTACATCCGTATCCGCTGCGGCGGCAAGGCGGTCCACGTAACTGTTCCATGTCTCAGTTTGATCTATCTTAAGGAGCGCATCCGGGCGGAAGGTCGGCAGGATCTGCGTTTCGCATCCGCTGTCCCTGATGTCGCGGTGATACTCCAGCGAATCCGCGGGATCGTCCGTCGTGCAGACGACCTGCACATTGAATGACTTGAGAATGCCCCGCGCCGACCGGCCCTCGTCATCCCTGAGCCACACCCCGGCCCGGTCCCAAATCTCTTCCGCATTATGAATGGTGAGGAGATCGTCTATATCGAAATAACGTTTCAGTTCCAGCGCGCACCAGTGGAAGAGCGGATTGCGCAGCGCGTGCGGCAGCGTCCATGCGAATCGCATGAACTTCTCCTTCGGCGAAGCATCGCCGGTGCAGAATTTCTCTTCGATGCCATTGGCCCGCATCGCCCGCCATTTGTAATGGTCGCCTTCCAGCCAGATCTCGAAAAGGTTGGCGAACCGCCGGTCCGCTGCCACATCCGCCGGCGGGAGGTGGGAGTGATAGTCAATGATCGGCTGCACCGCCGCGACTTCATGGTAGAGCCGGACCGCGAGCGGCGAGTGGAGGAGAAAGTCGTCGTGGATGAAAGGCATGGCGGAAGGTGGAAAAATGGAGGGGAACAGTCCAGCCAAACCCGCACGGGCCACGACCGGTTCTGCGCCACAGGCATCAGCCGCTCTTTGAGAAGCGCAACATGGAGTTCATTAAGGACCAGGGACGCCTGCCGGCACGTCCGAAAACAGTGAACGGCACCGCCAAATCGCAGGTCACCGGCAAAGGCACCCCGAGCCGGAGAAAGACCCGGAGAATCGTTGACACGGATAAGAGAATCCCCTACTCTCGAGCCCGATATTGGATGAATGAGCCCACTGCCAAACCACCCCGCCGCGGCGCACGCACTTTTCGTGCGGCGTGTCTCGTGCTCGCGTCAGTAGCCGCAGCGCAGGCGGCAGCGACCGCGTGGTCTTCTAAAACCATGCAGGCGGCGGACGAAGCTCCTCCTGTTAGGAAACAGCCGGAACGCCCGCCTGCCGATCCCTTCCTTGCAGCAGTTGGCGAGGCCGATCCGTATCCGGAAATGAGGCTGCCGGCCGGTGATCCGCCTCCGAATGACCCGGCACAGGTGCTGATGCGTCCGGAGCCCCTGGTGAGTGTGCCGAGGGCGGTCGCCGCGCCCCTTGATGTCCCGATCACAGACGAAGAGGTGCTCACCAGTCTCGACGAGGCTCTGCACCTGCGCAGCCAGGGTGATATGCAGGGGGCACTGACGCGGCTGCGGGCCGCGCTGAACAAACTGCCGGATCATCCGCGCCTGCTCTATCAAACCGCGCGGACCATGGACGCGATGGGCCTGACGCAAAAAGCGGACCCGCTCTGGAAGGCACTCCGCAAACTCGGCAAGGGAGCCGGCGATTTCTCCACACTGGCCCAGGACCGGATGTCAGACGGACCGCAGACGACTAATGATGAGGAAGAGGAGAAGGAGGGAAAATTCACGATCACGGACCTCCGCGATGAAGAAGTCTCCGCAACGGTGGATGGAGAACGCGTGCGCTTCACGGCGGTGCTGAAAAAAAACACCGCGGAGCCTCTGTCCCTTGAAAAGCTCGCGGACGACATGGTGCTCGCCATTCATTTCTTCGACTCCGTGAACGGGCGCCGCATCGCGCGCTCCCAGGTCCCGCAGCCGGAACTCCACTGCGCTTCGGTGCCGCTCGACTGGGCGGAGGGCACCGAGACTTTTACCTTCGAATACTGGCAGCCCGCCATGGCACCGGAGCAGAAGCAGAAATACGGACGCTGCAAATACTACGGCTGCGCCCTCGAGGTGATCTACAAAAACCAGCTTCAGGACAGCCTCGCCACCACGCCGATTCTGCTGCAGTATGCGCGCGAACTCCCGCTGCCCGCGCCGGAACCGGTGGATGCCATTCTTGATTCGATGCCAGATCCCGGATCGGGCCACCAGCCGGACTCCGGCCTCTTTCCGCCGATGCTCAAGCCCTGACTTTCCGCCCGGCATTTACATGGTTATCCTCATCGCCAGCGAACAGGCCGAACTCAGTCAGGTTCTGGCTGAGCATCTCGCCGGTGCCGGAGATCATCAGGTCTTCACCGCCTCAGGCATGACGGACCTTGAGGAAGCCGCGTCTTCCCTGGAGGATCTGAACGTGCTGCTGTTCAGTGCGGCCTTCAACGGTGGCCACGGCAAGCAATTGCGC
>JANNVM010000534.1:0-2282 GCA_031414455.1 Verrucomicrobiota bacterium | reverse complement strand
GCGCGAATCCTGCACCGGTGCCGCCCCTGCCGGGGCTCCCGCAATCTTTGGCTGCGGGTCCGGTGGCTTACGCCACCGGCTAATCTATTCCAGCCCTCCGGGCTTCGGATCCTTTGATTGCTTAAGTTAGCGCCTATGGGGTGAAGCCCACCAACCTGGCAACCGTTAAGAAGCTACGACTGCGACCATTACCGAAACCTGCGCCACCTTCAAGCTGGGAACCGACGCCCACGTGAAGTGGTATTACGCCGCCCGGCAACTCGACGGGGCGACTCTGAGGTCGGTGCAGAAGATGACCTTCGAGCGGAAGTTCCCCCTGAACCATTAGGGGGTTTGCTTCTCCAGCCCTTATTTCATGAGGGTTGGACGGTTTTTGGGCAGCTACCGCATGTTACCTGGTGGTACTGCATGTTACCTGGGAACTTGCAAAGAAAAGTGCGCAGCCTGCCGACTACGTTTGGGCAGGAAAAGGTGCCGCTCCTCTACGCGCAGCCATCAGCGACGCTGGTCCTGGGCGGGAGAAGTTACCTGGGAAACTGTTTCTCGGAGCAAAAGTGCCACGGCAAGTCGAAGGACATCGTGGTCGGCAACAAGTCGAAGGTCACTTTGACCGCGCCGAAAAATTGCGCGGGCGGCAGTTTAATTTCTTTCGCCGGCCCCGTGGCGGCAAAATCCGCGGCGTGTAATCTGAACGCCGTGGCAAGTGCGATGAACACCGTCCATCGCCTTAAAGTGGTCGTGTGGTTGCGTTTGATCATCATGCCGGTGTTGTTGAGAATCGCTGCCGTCGGGTCATTCGTTCGCCGGCTTGGCGGGCGCGGGCTTGGCAGCCTTGTTCGCGTTCGGAGGCGGGGTGTAGTTCACTGTTTTCATCATGCGCTCCAGTTCGGAATCAAGCTTTGTAGTGAGCGCGGTGTCTGACGCGAGGTTCTTGATTTCGTAAGGGTCGGCGGTGAGGTCGAAGACTTCGGTGAACTCAGGGAGATTCGGATATTTCACGAGTTTGTGCGTCGTGGTGCGGAACGCGTAGCAGGTCGGCACGTCGCCGAGTTCCTTGTAGTATTCGGCGAAGAACGACGTGCGCCATGTCGCCGGTTTGCGACCTGCGGCGAGATCCTTCCAGCTTGCGCCCTGCATCTCCTTTGGCACCGCGACGCCAGCAAGGTCGAGGAAGGTGGGCGCGAGGTCGATGTTGAGCACCATGTCATCCACGGTGGTTCCTTTGCCGAACAGGCGCGGGTAGCGGACGAGAAACGGGATGCGCAGCGACTCGTCGTAGAGCGAGCGTTTGTCGCCCGAGCAGTGCTCGCCGAGGTAATAGCCATTGTCGCTCGCATACACGACCACGGTGTCTTCGGCGAGGCCGAGCGCGTCGAGAGCGGTGAGCAACTTGCTGATGTTCTCATCCACGCCGCTGATGTGCCTCAGGTAGTCGAGGTGAACGGCGTTGTCCGCCAGGCCGGCGGGATTTTTGCCGCTGGCGTCCTTCTTGTGGAAAATGGCGGGCACGCCGCAGTTGGGCGTGGGCCGGCTGGTCTCGCCCGCGTAGAGATCGCGCAGACGCTCCGGGAGATTGTTGCCACCGCGCGGGCCGTGCGGGCTTTTGAAACCGACGACGACCGAGAATGGACGCTCCTTGTTCTCCTTCATGTATTCGATGGCGAAGCCGGCGCTCACGTCGTCCACCCAGCCTTTGGTAGGCGTGGCGGTGCCGTTGATTTCAAACGGACAATCCTGATACCGCCCGTGCCCGGTGTAGCTCGCCGAGTAATCAAAACCGGGCCGCTGCCCGCGCTGGTTGCCCATGTGCCATTTGCCAATGTAAGCGGTCTTGTAGCCGGCGGCGCGCAGCAGGGTGGCGTGTGTCACGCTCTGTGCGGGAAAGGGTGTGCCGTTATTGGTGATGCCGTTGAGGTGATTGTAGCGGCCCGTGAGGAACGCCGCGCGGCTCGGCGCGCAGAGCGAAAGTGTAACGAAGGCATTGCGGAATCTCACGCCCTCCGTCGCGAGCCGGTCCATGCCGGGGGACTTGAACCACGGGAATCGCGCCCGCTCGCCGTGCTCGCGTTGCACCACGCCCATCGCATCCCAGCGGTGGTCGTCGGAGTAGATGAAAAGGAAGTTAGGCTTGCGCTCGGCGGCCGGGGATTGGCCGCAAAAAATCGCAGAGAGCGCAAAGAAAAGAAGGAGGTGGATGCGAACGGTGGAATTCATGGGTCTGTGAAAAAGAGAGAGGAGGAGAGCTGCTTCATAGAAGGGAAGGCGCGTCGGCTATAGCATGA